>NZ_JAANOW010000005.1:300000-417646 GCF_011758805.1 Mycolicibacterium fluoranthenivorans
CTCGTGCGCTTCGTCTTCGCGCCGCCGCAGTTCGACGCGCCGGATCTTGCCGGAAATGGTCTTGGGCAGTTCGAAGAACTCGACCCGGCGCACCTTCAGATACGGCGCCAGATGGTCGCGGGCGTACTCCATGATCGCGCGTGCGGTGTCGGCGTCGGCCGACCACCCTTCGGCCAGTGCCACATAGGCTTTCGGGATGGCCAGCCGGGTGTCATGCGGTTGGGGGACGACGGCGGCTTCCACGACGGCGGGGTGCTCGATGAGCACGCTCTCCAACTCGAACGGCGAGACCTTGTAATCGCTGGACTTGAACACGTCGTCGGTGCGCCCGATATAGGTGATGTATCCGTCCGCGTCGCGGGCGGCGACATCACCGGTGTGGTAGTGGCCGCCGTGCATCACCGCCGCATTGCGTTGTGCGTCATCGAGATAGCCCGTCATCAGGTTCAGCGGCGCCTTCGACAGGTCCAGGCAGATCTCGCCTTCGTCGGCCAACTCGCCGGTGAGCGGGTCGATGAGGACCACCGGCACACCGGGCATGGGCCTCCCCATCGAGCCGGCCTTGACGGGTTGCCCCGGGGTGTTGCCGACCTGCAGGGTGGTCTCGGTCTGCCCGAACCCGTCCCGGATGGTCAAACCCCAAGCGCGCTGCACGGTTTCGATCACTTCGGGGTTCAGCGGCTCCCCCGCACCCAGGATCTCGCGCAGCCCTTCGGGTTTGGACCCGAGCTCGGCCTGGATGAGCATCCGCCACACCGTGGGCGGTGCGCAGAAGGTGCTGACACCGGCCCGGTGGAGCTGCGCCAGGAGGTCGGCGGCGTCGAATCGGCTGTAGTTGTAGACGAAGATGGTCGCTTCGGCGATCCACGGCGCGAAGAAGCAGCTCCAGGCGTGCTTGGCCCAGCCGGGCGAGCTGATGGCCAGGTGCACATCCCCGGGGCGCACCCCGATCCAGGCCATCGTCGACATGTGCCCGACCGGGTAGGAGATCTGGGAGTGCTCGACGAGTTTCGGCTTGCTGGTGGTGCCTGACGTGAAGTAGACGAGCAGTGGGTCCTCGACGGTCGTGACGGTCTCGTGCGCGTCGGGCGCGACGTCGTACGCGTCGGCGTAGCGGTGCCAGTTTGGCGTGTCACCGACCGCGATCCGCACGTAGTCCCCCGGCACCTGCTCGAACTTGGGTGCGTCGGCGGCGTTGGCGATGACGAACCGGGCGCCGCCGCGGGTGATCCGGTCGGCCAGATCCTCCGGTCCGAGCGCACCGGTGGTCGGCATGATGACGGCTCCGAGCTTGGCGACGGCGAGCATCGCCTCCCACAGTTCGACCTGGTTGCCGAGCATCAGGATGACCCGGTCACCCTTGCTCACCCCCAGCCCACGCAGCCACGTCGCCACCTGGTCAGAGGCCTGCGCCATCTCGGCGAAGGTGACCTTGCGCTCGCTGCCGTCCTGCTCGACGATCCACAGAGCGGTGCGCTGGTTGTTGTGCGCGATGACGTCGAACCAGTCGGTCGCCCAGTTGAAGGAGCCGGTGATCTCCGGCCACCGGAACGTCTCGACGGCTTTGTCGTAGTCGCCGATGACGTCGACCAGATGGTCGCGGGCATCGCGGTAGAGGTCGGTGTTGGTCGACATACAGATAGGATCTACGTCACACTCGCCCGTCCGCTACCCCCGAAAGAGGGGAATTCTGTGCAATCGCTGTTAAGGCCTCGCGATACCGATGCGGTGCGCGCTGAGCTGCGGCGGGTGGCCGCCGAGGCTGGGGTGCCGGTGCTGTTCGGCGGGGAGGTGCACGGGGACGCGCTGCTGCTCACCGAGTTCGTCGGCACCCGGACCGGCGGGCTTCGGGGGCTGGTGGTGCGGTCCCGGTCCGGGCTGGGCGGGGCCAGCATGGTGGCCGGCCGGCCGATGGCGGTGGCCGACTACCGCAATGACGTCAACATCACCCACGACTACGACGCACCCGTGTCGGGCGAAGGGATCCGCTCGGTGCTTGCGGTGCCGGTGCTGGTGGACGGGCAGGCCCGGGCGATGCTCTATGGCGCGTACCGCTCCGCCGCCCCGATCGGTGGCCGGGCGATGGACCTGATGGTGGGGTCGGCGCGGCGGCTGTCGCATGAGCTGCGGGTGCGCGACGAGGTGGACCGGCGGATGCGGCTGCGCGAGGCGCACCTGGCCGGCTTCACGGATCGGGTGGCCGACCCGGAGAAGATCCGGGAGGTGCACGCCGACCTGCGCCGGTTGGCGGCTTCCGCGCCGGCTGAGATGCAGGGACAACTGCGGGTACTGGCCGACCAGCTGGGGGCGGCGTTGTCAGGCGGTGCTCCTGCTGCGGCCCCGCTTACTCAGCGCGAAATTGATGTGCTTTCACAAGTCGCACTCGGGTGCACCAATGCGGAAGCCGCTCGGCGGCTTTCGTTGAAGCCGGAGACGGTGAAGAGCTATTTGCGCAGTGCCGCAGCGAAACTCGGGACGAAGACTCGGCATGAGGCGGTGTCGAGGGCCCGGCGGGGGCGGTTGATTCCGTGAGCGCCGCAACTGGTTGCACTGCAGTAGTTCAGGAGATGGGCATCGAAGCGGCCAGCAACTCCCCTTGGCTTTCGATGTAGGTGAGCGACTGATCGATAATCTCGCCGTTGATCGCACTGACCACGATCATGTGCGGAGAATGGTAACTCAGCAAACGTTCATCGCCGACTTGCGCGGCCCCGCCGAGGTGTGACAGACACTCAGGGGTGACGAAGTAGCACCATCGTCGCTGGCCGTCGGAAAATTCAAGGACAACGTCTACGGTGTTGCAACCGTCGTCAACTGGACCGTCAATGGTCATGTGCACGAGCTTTACGACGCGCTGGCCACTCAAGTCGAAACAGTGATCCGGATACCACCGCGCCTTCGCGTTGTCGCCGCGTACCTTCACTTGGCGCTTGTCGACGTCATGGGCCAGGATCGGATACGCGCTGCCGTAGGTGAGTGCGTGAGCGTAGACACCTACGCAGGCACACGTGGCAACGTTCAGCGAGTCAGCACCCATAGGGTTTGTGTCCCCCACAGGCGGATTCTAGCTCCGACGGCGGCGGTCGGCTGCCCATATCCTGAACGAGCTTTACTGGCCGACAAGTGTCGAAGTGCGTTCCTCGACACCGCAAAATCGGCACGACGGCGGCCGACGTTCAGTTCGCCCGCTGCCCGGGTTGCAGGTAGTGCTTAACCCACACAGTCCGTCATTTCATGTACGTCACCGCCGTCCCCCAACCGGGGGAATACGGATTCCCCTGTCGTGCAAGCCGACCAGCGGACAGACCCAGGCTTTCGGCTGCGGGAAGTTGTTCTCACCCCACTACTTCAAGCACGCTGCCGACAAAGCTCATCACCTCACGGGCGTCAGCGACTCGGCACTGGCCATCAACTCCGCTGACAGCCGAGGCCAAGAACAGATGCACATCCACCTGACCGAGCTGTACCGCCCTGCACGCCACGACATCGACGCCGCAGCCAAGGCCGGCAATATCACCGACAACGAGAGCAACTGGGTGAACGCGGTCATCCCGGTCACCGGACACGACCAGTCGATGACGAAGAACACCAACCCGAACAGTTACCGGGCCTGGCACACAAGCTCGTTGGACCAGAACTTCTTCGCGAAGGTGCACAACGACATCGCCCAGCCCAAGGGCACCGACATGTCCCACGTGATGATCCTGGTCGTAAAGGATCCGCGCGGCGGCTTCGATGTGCTCGAAAGCGACCGGCAGAGCGGCCTGCCCGCAGGCATTAACAACGCCGAGTCCCTGCTGTACAAGATCGGCGGCAAGTAGTTAGGCCGGCATCGCCGACTGTGGGCCTTGTGTACGCGATACATCGACCTGGCGTACACAGGGCCCACAGTCGGCGTACGTCGCTACGCCAGCGACTCCTCCCACGCCCGATACAACCCCGCGAAATGCCCACCGGCATCGATCAATTCACTGGGCGGGCCGTCCTCGACGATCCGCCCGTGCTCCAGCACCAGCACCCGGTCGGAACTCAACACGGTGGACAGCCGGTGCGCGATCACCACGGCGGTGCGGTCGGCCAGCACCGTCACCAAAGCCCGTTGCACCAGGCGCTCGCTCGGGATGTCCAACGACGACGTCGCCTCATCGAGGATCAGCACCGCGGGATCGGCCAGGAACGCCCGCGCGAACGCGATGAGCTGACGCTGTCCCGCCGAGAGCCGGCCACCGCGTTTGGCGACGTCAGTGGCGTACCCGTCGGGCAACGCGTCGATGAACCGGTCCGCACCGACGGCCTCTGCGGCGGCGCGCACCTCGGCGTCGGTCGCAGACGGCCTGCCGAAGCGGATGTTGTCGGCGACGGTGCCCTCGAACATGAAGTTCTCCTGGGTCACCATCACCACGTGCCGGCGCAGTTCGGCCTGCTCGATATCGCGCAGGTCGACCCCGTCCAGGCTGACCACACCCGAGACCGGATCGTAGAACCGCGCAATGAGTTTGGCGATGGTGGTCTTACCGGCACCGGTGGTGCCGACCAGCGCCACCGTCTGCCCGGCAGGCAGATGCAGCGTCAGATCTGGCAGCACCGCACGGCCCGGCACGTAATCGAAGCGCACATCGCGGAAGTCGACCTCCCCGCGCACCGCTGCCAACCGCACCGGATCCGACGGATCACGGATCCCGGGCTCGGTGGCCATCACCCCGGAGATCTTCTCCAGCGCGGCCGACGCCGACTGGAAGGTGTTGAAGAACTGCGAGATCTCCTGCATCGGTTCGAAGAAGATGCGCAGGTACAGCAGGAACGCGGTGAGCGTGCCGAGCGTCATCCGGCCTTCGAGCACCAGGTAGCCACCGTAGAGCAGCACCACCCCGGTGGCGATGTTGCCGACCAGCCGCACGCTGGGCATGAAGATCGCCATCAGCTTGAAGGCACGCTCGTTGATCGACTTGTAATGGTCGGCAACGTCTTCGAAGATCTCCTGGTTACGCGGCTCGCGGCGATACGCCTGCACGGCCTTGATACCAGTCATGGTCTCGACGAACTGCACGATGACCAGTGCCGCGGCCTCCCGCACCTTCAAATACGTCTTCGACGATTCGGTGCGGAACCACCACACCAGCCCGACCAGAATGGGGAAGGCGCACAAGCACATCAGGCCCAGCCGCCAGTCCAGCACCAACAGGAGCACCGCGGTGCCGCACATCGTGAGCACGGCGGTGATCAGCCCGTCGAACCCCGTCGACAGCATCTCCTGGATGGCCTCGATGTCATTGGTGGACCGGGCCACCACCCGGCCCGACGTGTAGCGGTCGTGGAAGGCCACATCGAGACGCTGGAAATGACGAAACAGCCTGCGCCGCAATTCCAGCAGCACCTGCTGGCCGATTCGTCCGGATCGCCGCAGGAACACCATCCGGCTGCCGGCCTGCAGGATGACCACACCGCACAGCACCGCCAGGATGACCACCAGTTCGCGCGCCGAACCGCCGGCCAGGATCGGCGGGATGCCATGGTCGATCCCGCGCTGCACCAGGATGGGCACCGACAGCCGGGCTGCGTTCTCGACCACGACGATGATCGCCAGCACCGCAATCACCGCGCGGTAGGGCCGCAGTAGCGAGAACAGCAGCGCGCGCGCTTCGCCGCGCCGCGACACGGTTTCGTCGATCACCGAATCGTCGGCGGACTCGACCGCCTGACCGCGCCAGTCCGTGGTACTCATCGCTGACGCTCCCAGCTGGACAGCGCTTCATCCTCCAGGTGCAGATGCTCCAGCTGCGAACGGCATTCGTCGTTCTCCCAGTCACAGGAGCGCTCGGCACCGTCGTCGAGCTCGTCGTCGGCGGCCAGCAGATAGCGGTACTCGGGCACCCCGGCCAGTAGCTCGCCGTGCGTGCCGATATGCGTGATGGTGCCGCTCTCCAGCAGCGCGACCCGGTCGGCGAGCAACACCGTCGAGGCGCGGTGTGCCACCACGATGCCGGTGACCTCGCGCAGCACCCGGCCCAGCGCCTCGGTGACGACGGCCTCGGTGTGGACGTCGAGCGCGGACAAGGTGTCGTCGAGCACCAGCACCGACGGGTGGGCCAGGATGGCGCGCGCCAGCGAAAGCCGTTGCCGCTGGCCACCGGACAGGCTCATGCCCTGTTCCCCGATACGGGTGTCCAGACCGAACGGCAGATCGTAGACAAATTCGGCGGCCGCCACCCGGACCGCTTCGGCGAGCTGCTCGTCACTCGCGACGGGGTTGCCGAGCTGCAGGTTCTCCCGCACGGACATGGAGAACAGCGTCGGATCCTCGAACGCGGTGGCCACCGCGTGACGCAGCGCCGGCAGTGACAGGTCGCGGATATCTTTGCCGTCCAACATGATCCGGCCCTCGGTGACGTCGTAGAGCCGGGACAGCAAGGCGGCGAGCACCGTTTTACCCGACCCGGTGGAACCCACCAGGGCGATGGTCTCCCCCGGCTCGACGGCCAGGTTCACGTGCCGTAAGGCCCAGTCCGAGCTGTCCGCAAACCGGAAACCGACGTCGACCAGTTCCAGCCGGCCGCCGCGCGGGGTGGCACCGTCCGGCCCGTCGGTGATCTCGCGTGGTGCGTCGAAGATCTCGGTGACCCGGTTGGCCGCCGTCATCGCCTCCTGCGTCATCGACAACAGAAAGCCCAGCGAGGCGATCGGCCACACCAGCGACAGCATCATGGTGATGAAGGCGACCAGGGTGCCCATGGTGACCAGCCCGTGGCCCGCCGCGTAGGCGCCCACGCCGAGGACGACGATCAGCGTGACCGTCGGGATGACCTCCAGCAGCGTCCAGAATTTCGCCGACACCGCGACCTTGCGGACCTCGGTGTCGAACAGGTCGGAGGCTCGCTCGTCGAACCGCTCGTAGGCGTACTCCTCCCGCCCGAACGCCTTGACCACCCGCATCCCGAGGGCCTGCTCCTCGACGTGGGTGGCGACGTTGCCGGACTGGTCCTGCGCCTGACGGGACAGCTGGGTGAACTGCCGCTGAAAGTGCAGCACCGTCGCGGTGATCGGCGCGATGGACACCACCACGACGACCCCGAGCGGCCAGTACATGGCCAGCAGGATCGACGTCACGACGACGATCTGAACGAAGTTGAGCATCAGGAACAGCAGCCCGAAGGACAGGAACTGCCGGATGGTGCCCAAGTCGTTCATCACCCGCGACAGCAGCTGCCCGGACTGCCACCGGCCGTGAAAGTTCATCGGCAGGATCTGCAGCCGCGCATAGAGGTCTTTGCGGATATCGGCTTCCACGCCCATGGTGGCGCGCGCCACCAGCCAGCGGCGGATGAACCACAGCACGGCCTCGGACACGCCGACGGCGGTGGCGGCCGAGCCCAGGATCCACAGTCCGCGCTCGTCCTGGTGGCGGATCGGGCCGTCGATGACCGCCTTGGTGATCAGCGGGATGGACACCGTGGCGCCCAGGCTGACGAACGCGGCCAGCACCATGACGGCCCAGCGCACGCGGTAAGGCTTCAGGTACGGCAGCAGGCGCAGGATGTCCGAGGACGCGCGGATACGGCGCGGTGGCGGCGCAATGGCCGGTGCCCCGCGCAGCGCACTTCCGTCCGTATCCATGACCCCACCCACTAAGACTGTCTAACTCAAGACTCCGACATCTACGTCGTGACCAATCGCGATCTTCCGACGCACGGAGCGTCGCGAAGCCCATCCCCCGGCATCAATGCTGCCATGCCGGACAAGCGAATAACCCGACACGACACCACGCTAAAACCTCAACAAAGATTGAGGTCAATTGAATTCCCCACCTCAGATGAAGCCGAGATACCCGATCACGCCGGCACCCGCCACGATGAACAGCGGATTGATCTTGCTGACCAGGAAGATCCCGGTGCACACAGCGGTGACGGTGTAGGCCCGCCAGTCGTGATCGGCGGCCCGGCTCATCACCAGCGAGGTGGCCAGGATGAGCCCGACGGTCAGCGGCGCGAAACCCTTCTCCACGGCGATACGCAGTTTCGACTTCTCGGCGCGCTGCCAGAACAGCGTCACCACGTAGACGAACGACGCCGCGGGCAGCACCATCGCCACCATCGCGATCAACCCACCCAGGATCGCCGCGGGCACACCCCCGACGTGCAGACCCGCGCCGTAGCCCACCATCGACACGATCAGGATGCTGGGTCCCGGAGCGGTCTGCGAGATGGAGAATAGGTCGGCGAACTGGCTGTTGGAGAGCCAGTGCCGGTGGTTGACCGCCTGCATGTGCATCTCCGGCAGCACCACGTTGCCGCCGCCGATGGACAGCAGCGAGAGCATCCCGAACAGGCCGGCGATCTGCAGGTAGGTGCTCACGACTTCACCTGCGCACGCCCCCGTGGCCAGGCCCAGATCAGGCTCAGCGGCGCCAGGATCGCCAACGTCCCCAGCAGCGGCCAGCGCAGTACCCCGTTGAGCAGGAACGCCCCGCCGAACAGCAGCACCGGCACCAACCCGGTGAGACATTTCTGGCCGGTCTTGATCACCATCGTCAGCGTGAGCGCCACCGCCGCGGCCGACGCGCCGTGCAGCACTCCTTTGACGGCGGGCACTTCCTTGAAACGGAAGTAGACGAACGACAGCACCAGGATGATCACCAGCGGCATGAGGCACAGGCCGACGACGGCCGCGACCGCCCCGGCCAGGCCGCGCATCTTGGTGCCGGCGAAGACGGCCATGTTGACCTGATTGGCGCCGGGCAGGATCCGGCACATCGTCATCGCCGACAGGAACTCCGCCTCGCCCAGCCACTCCTTCTCGACCACCAGCACTTCCCGCGACCAGGCCGAGAGTCCCCCGCCGAACGACGCCAGGGCGATGTGGTTGAACGTGAGCGCCAGTTCCACCAAGGACACCTCACGCGCTCCGTCTGAACCCGGGTCCCCGAGCTCACTCATGCATCAAGTCCGGATCGTGTGGGAAATCGTCCTCGCCATGGTCCCCGGGTCGCAGTGGATCCGGCGGCTCGTACTGATGCGAGGACTCCCAGTCGAAGGCGAAGATCGCGCCCAGCCGGGCGACGGCCTCGGGATCCTCGACGATGACACCGAGCTCGCGGCGCAGGTCGAAGGCACTGCGGTCGATGTTCATCGACCCGACCAGCGCGTGCGCGTCATCGGCGATGAGCAGTTTCGCGTGCACCCGCAGGTTCTTCTGCTTGTGCACCTTCACACCGAACCGGCGCAGGGTGCGCAGCGAGGCGAAGGTGTCCAGGATGTCCCACTCGCTGATGCCGTGCCGTCCGCCGCACAGCACGCGCACCTTCACGCCGCGCCCGGCCGCGGCCGCAATGTGGTCCAGAATCACCGCGTCCACGTATTTCGGATGCTGAATATCGAGCCGGTGCGCGGCGGCGTCGATGAATTGCGCCATGTGATATCGCGAATTCGAATTGCTCCACAACAGCCCCTCGAACACCGCCGGATGCCAATCGTCGCGGTGCTCCCAGTCCGCGTCGAACGCGTCGACGATCTGCGCCACGTGTTGCGGCACCGTGGTGACGACGCCGTAGTCGCGGGTGAGGGTGAAGTACTTCTCGCAGAGGTTGAACGTGGCCACCAGCGCGGCCTGCCCGTCGACGACGATCGACTTCTCATGCGTGACATAGAACTTCGGATTGGTCCACGCCACGTTCACGCCGGCGCCCTGCAACCGGGTGAACGAATCGTCGTTGGCGCGGTCCCCGCCGGAACGAGCCGGGTTCAGCATCACCCGCACGTCGACACCCGCGTTGTGCCGCTCGATCACCGTTTCCAGCAACGATTCCTCGGTGAAGGTGAATTGTTTGAGGAGTAACGATTTCTCGGCCGACGCGACGAATTGCCGTACAGGTTCGACGCCGTCATCGGGCTGCACGATTACCCGCGGCGTAAATGCCTGCATAAATGCCGGATGCTAGCACCCAATGGTGTCCGGGACGTGCCTGCCGCAATAGCGGTGATTCATCGGGCAAGATGGGCCTTATGGACAGTGGAGCAGCGTCACCCCGGGTTCTCGTCGTCGACGACGATCCCGACGTCCTCGCGTCCCTGGAACGAGGCCTCCGGCTGTCCGGATTCGAGGTCGCCACGGCGGTCGACGGAGCCGAAGCCCTGCGCAGCGCCACCGAGACCCGGCCGGACGCGATCGTGCTCGATATCAACATGCCCGTGCTCGACGGCGTCAGCGTCGTCACCGCGCTGCGCGCCATGGACAACGACGTACCGGTCTGTGTGCTGTCGGCCCGCAGCTCGGTGGACGATCGGGTGGCCGGGCTGGAAGCCGGCGCCGACGACTACCTGGTGAAGCCGTTCGTGCTGCAGGAGTTGGTGGCCCGGGTCAAGGCGTTGTTGCGCCGGCGCGGCTCGACCGCCACCTTCTCCTCGGAGACCATCTCGGTCGGCCCGCTCGAGGTCGACATCCCCGGTCGCCGGGCCCGGGTCAACGGCACCGACGTCGACCTGACCAAGCGCGAATTCGACCTGTTGGCAGTGCTCGCCGAGCACAAGACCGCGGTGCTCTCCCGCGCCCAGCTGCTGGAGCTGGTGTGGGGCTATGACTTCGCCGCCGACACCAACGTGGTGGACGTGTTCATCGGCTACCTGCGCCGCAAGCTGGAGGCCGGTGGTGCGCCCCGGCTGCTGCACACGGTCCGCGGCGTGGGGTTCGTGCTGCGGCAGCAGTAGGTTCGCATGGATCTCAACGACCGGCTGTACCGAATTCTCGGACTACCCAAGCGGGCGCTGTCGCTGCGCTCGATCGTGCTGGTGGCGTCGTTCTCGGTGATCGCCACCGTCATCACCATCGGCACCTGGGTGTGGATCGGCATCACCAACGAGCAGTACAGCCAGCTGGACCGACGCCTCGACTCGATCAGCAGCCTCGGCGATGTCACCACCCTGCTCAGCAGCGCCCTCAACGATCACACCGACGAACCCGCTGCCAATGGCGGTCTGGTGCGCACCGCCCGCATCGCCGGGTCCACCGTGTCGGCGCCCGATGACATCGTGCTGCCCGAATTCCCGGACGGTTTCGCGACCACCACGATCAACGGCGTCAAGTATCGGGTGCGTACGTTCAGCGCCGGCCAGGCCTCGGTCGCCCTGGGCGCGCCGACCGCCGAGACCGAGCACCAGATCGACGCCCAGCACCGCCGGGTGTTGCTGATCTGCGGCGGTGTCATCGGCGGCACCGCCATCGTCGGCTGGATCATCTCGGCCATCATGATCACCCCGTTTCGGCGGCTCGCCCAGCAGGCCCGGGCCATCAACTCGCAGTCCAAGCCCGAAGAGGTTCAGGTGCGCGGCGTGTGGGAGGCCACCGAGATCGGCGAGGCCGTCGAGGGCATGCTGGCCCGCATCGGCGACGAGCAGCAGCGGACCAAAGCGGCCCTGGAGTCGGCGCGCGATTTCGCCGCCGTCGCCTCGCACGAACTGCGCACCCCGCTGACCGCCATGCGCACCAATCTCGAGGTGCTCGACACCCTGGAGATGCCCGACGAGCAGCGCAAGGAAGTGCTCGGCGACGTGATCCGCACCCAGTCCCGGATCGAGGCCACCCTGACCGCGCTGGAGCGTCTGGCGCAGGGCGAGCTGACCACCTCCGACGACCATGTCCCGGTGGACATCACCGAACTGCTCGACCGCGCCGCGCACGACGCCATGCGCGTGTATCCCGACCTGGATGTGTCCCTGGTGCCCGCGCCGACGGTGCTGATCCTCGGGCTGCCCGCCGGGTTGCGGTTGGCGGTGGACAACGCGATCGCCAACGCGGTCAAGCACGGGAACGCGACCCGGGTGCAGCTGTCCGCGGTGGCCTCACGGGCCGGGGTGGAGATCGCCGTCGACGATGACGGTGTCGGGCTGCCCGAAGAGGAACGCACCCGGGTGTTCGAGCGGTTCTCCCGCGGGTCGACGGCCTCGCATTCCGGGTCGGGCCTGGGCTTGGCACTGGTCGCCCAGCAGGCCGAATTGCATGGCGGCACAGCCTCATTGGAGGCCAGCCCGCTCGGCGGCGTGCGGTTGCTGCTGCGGTTGCCCGGGCCCGCCTAATCCGAGCCGGCGGTCGGCGCCAAGCAGTAGGCGCGCACCGGGGCGGGATAGCTGTAGGTGGTGGTGTCGGCCGGGCACTGGGCGGCCGCGGAGTCGAATCGCTGCACCACCTTGTAGGCCTTGTCATCACTGATGGCGCAGTCGGTTTGCTCGAGGTTCTTGCCGCTGGCGGTGGGGTGATAGCAGTGCCCGGCGGTGAGGTTCTCGACGAGGCAGAGCCGGCCGACCGCGTGGTGGTCGAGAGTCCAGTCATAGCTGATGTAGTTGGCGTTGGCGCACGACCGGTCGCTGTCGAGCACCGCACCCACCGTGAAGCTGGGGTCGGTGCCGCAGTCGGTGCGGTGCACGTCTTGTCCGTCGGCCCCGAGTGCAACACAGTCGCCGACAAGGTAACTCGTGATCTCCTGCTTCGCAGCCGTGGTCGCCTGCTGCACTTCGCGCTTCTCGGCCAAGCTGAACTTGGCGAGCAGAATCAGTGAGACACCGATGATGGTGAAGGCCAACCGGACCTTCTTGGTGCGCCACCACCGTGTCTTGGCCGGAGCGGGCTGGGCGGTGGTTTGCGGGTTGGTCATATCTGTCGATCCTTTTTTCACGTGGACACCGAAAGCCCGCATTCCGGGGCCTCTTGCAAGGTGTAGTCGCGAAACATGCGTCGATCCGAACGCCGCCCGAGGGTGATCTGCCCCACGCCCCGGACCCGCACAAGACAAAGAACCGCCGTCGCTACGGCCCACATTGGACCGGAACGACGGCGGTTCTGTTGGTACTAGCTAGCGGGTGGCCAGCAGGTCGATGACGAATATGAGCGTCTTGCCCGACAGCCGATGGCCGCCACCGGCCGGACCGTAGGCCTGCTCCGGCGGGATGGTCAGCTTGCGCCGACCGCCCACGCGCATCCCGGGGATACCGTCCTGCCAGCCCTGGATGAGGCCGCGCAGCGGGAAGGTGATCGACTCGCCGCGGTTCCACGAGCTGTCGAACTCTTCGCCGGTGTCGTACTCCACGCCGAGGTAGTGCACCTCCACGGAGCCGCCGGGTACCGCTTCCTCGCCTTCGCCGACGATGAGGTCTTCGATGACCAGCTCGGTGGGTGCCGGGCCGTCCGGAAATTCGATTTCAGGTTTTGTTGCCACGATTGTCCACCGTAGTCGGGCACACTGGCTTCATGGCCACTGATGCGGACATCCTCGCCGAAGTCAACAAGCTCGTCGCAGAGGAGAAGGAGCTGCGCACTGCACTGCAGCACCGCGAGATCGACGAATCGACCGAACACCAGCGCCTGCGCTCCATCGAGGTGCAGCTCGACCAGTGCTGGGACCTGCTGCGGCAGCGGCGGGCGCTTCGGGAGTCCGGCGGCGATCCCGATGACGCCGCGGCCCGTCCCGCCGAAGAGGTCGAGGGCTACCTGGGCTGACACCGGGTGGCACACGCGCAGTACGACGTCGTCATCGTCGGGGGCGGACACAACGGTCTGGTCGCCGCCGCGTATCTGGCACGTGCCGGGCGCCGAGTCCGGCTGTTGGAGCGGCTCGATCACGTGGGCGGCGCGGCCGTGTCCGCGCATGCCTTCGACGGTGTCGACGCCCGGCTGTCGCGGTACTCCTATCTGGTGAGCCTGCTGCCGCGGCGCATCATCGACGAGCTGGGCGCGCGGATCAGGCTGGCCCGGCGGCGGCATTCCTCGTACACCCCGGACCCGGCTTCCGGTGGGACCACCGGACTGCTGCTCGGGGCGCACGACACCTTCGACGTCATCGGCGCCCGGCCCGATGCCACCGGTTTCGCGGAGTTCTACCGGCGCACCGGGCTGCTCACCAAGGCACTCTGGCCGACGCTGCTACAACCACTGGAGACCCGGTCGGCGGCGCGGCGCCGGGTGCTGGCCGGCGGGGACGACGCGGCCACCGCGTGGCGCGAGATCGTCGAAGAGCCGATCGGGCGCGCGATCACCGCGGCGGTGCGCCACGATCTGGTGCGCGGGGTGATCGCCACCGACGCCCTGATCGGCACCTTCGCCTCCGTCGAGGATCCCGCTCTGCTCCAGAACGTGTGCTTCCTGTACCACCTGATCGGCGGCGGTACCGGTGACTGGGATGTGCCGATCGGCGGGATGGGCGCGGTCACCGGCGCCCTGAGCGCGGCGGCCAGCGGCTTCGGCGCTGAAATCACCACCGGTGCAGAGGTTTTCGGGATAAGCCCGGACGGCGAGGTGCGCTATCGGGCCGGCGGCCAGGATCACACGGTGTCCGGCACGCACGTGCTGGCCGGCGTGACGCCCACGGTGCTGGCCGGGTTGCTGGACGAGCCCGCACCCGTGTCCGCGCCGGGGGCCCAGATCAAGGTCAACCTGATGCTGCGCCGGCTGCCGCGCCTACGCGACACCTCGGTGACCCCCGAGCAGGCGTTCGGCGGCACCTTTCACATCAACGAGACGCTGACCCAACTGGAGGGCGCTTACACCGCGGCGTCCCGCGGCCAGGTGCCCGAACCTCTCCCGTGTGAGATCTACTGCCATTCGCTGACCGACCCCAGCATCCTGTCCCCGAGCCTGCGCGCGGCCGGGGCGCAGACCCTGACGGTGTTCGGGCTGCACACCCCGCACAGCCTGTCCGCCGGCACCGACCCGGATCGGGCCAGGACCCGGTTGACCTCCGCTGCCCTGGACTCGCTGAACTCCGTTCTGGCCGAACCGATTCAGGACGTGATTGCCGAAGACGCCGCCGGCCGACTGTGCATCGAGGCCAAGACCACCGCCGATCTGGACTCCATCCTGGGCATGACCGCGGGCAATATCTTCCACGGGGCCTTGGGCTGGCCGTTCGCCGAGGACGGCGAGCCGCTGGACACCCCGGCACGGCGCTGGGGCGTGGCGACGGCACATCCACGAATCCTGTTGTGCGGATCAGGCTCCAGGCGCGGCGGTGCGGTGTCCGGGATCGGCGGGCACAATGCTGCGATGGCCGTGCTAGAGAGTTAGCTTCCGCAGAATCGTCTGCAGCGCAAGCAGATCAGCGTCGCTCAGGGCGGCCAGCGCGGCCGGAGCCGGGTCCTGCACCGCCTCGACGGCGGCGGCCACGGCCTGCCCCTCCTCGGTGAGCGACACCACCTTGCAGCGCCGGTTCGCCGGATTCGTCTGGCGCAACACCAGGCCGCGCTCCTCCAGGTCATTGACGGCCACCGTCGCCGCGGGGGCGTCCATGGTGGCCGCCTCGGCCAGCTCTTTGACCGTCATCGGGGTGCGGGCCAGCCTGCGCAACACCCGAATCCGGCTGAACGGCAGACCGGACCGGTCGATCACCGCGCGCTTCCAGTCACCGCGGTTCTCATGCACGAGCGCGGACATCCGTTGCCATACCTCGTCGGCAATCAGGTCATCCGACATGGACCGCCGCCTTCCCTTCGATCAGCGGGACCAGCCGCTGCGCCGAGGCCAGGGCACGCGGCGCGGTGGACACGAAGCCCAACACGATGATCACGACTCCGAGCGCGACACAGACGAACCACAGCGGACGGGCCGCGGCGATGAAGTCGACCCCCGAGGACAGCAGTGTCGTGCCCGTCACCGAACCACACAGCGCCACACCGATACTCACCCCGATCTGGCGGCTGGTGCTGGTCACCGCCGAGGCCGCCCCGGCCCGATCCAGCGGCATCCCGCTGACCGCCGCGTTGGTGATGGGGGCGTTGACCATCGAGAAGCCCATACCGAACACCGTGAACACCACCAGCAGCGCCCACACCGGCGTCGTCGCCGTCAGGAACGTCAACAAGTACGCGGCCGTGGTGATGAGCACACCGGCCGCCAGAAGTGACGGCCGCGCCCCGTAGCGACCGACCAGCCGGCCCGACAACGGTGAGAACAACAGTGCGCCGATGGCGATCGGCAGGTAGATCAAACCGGTGTGCATGGCCGAGAACCCGCGCTCGGCCTGCAGATACAGCGACATCATGAACAGGAACGCACCCCAGGTGGCGAACGCGCTGATGGCGATCACGGTCGCCGAGGCGAACGGGACGCTGCGGAAGAAGCGCAGGTCGATGAACGGGTCATGGCGGCGCGACTCGAACCGCAGGAACGCGGCGAACGCGACCGCGGCCAGCACTGCCACCGCGATGACCCGCGGGTTGGTCCAGCCCATCCCGGGCCCCTCGATCAACGCGAACACGACACCGAACAGGAACACCACCGCCAGACCCTGCCCGACGGGGTCGACATTGCGCATGGTCGCCGATTTCGTCTCGGGCACGAAGATCGCCGTGAGGATGACCGCGGCCGCACAGATCGGCAGGTTGATCCAGAACACCGCGCGCCAGCCCACGTACTCGATCAGCAGGCCACCCACCGTCGGCCCCAGCGCCATCGAGATGCCGACCACCGCGCCCCAGAAGCCGAGTGCGCGGGCGCGTTCCACCTTCCCGGTGAAGACCTGCGAAATGATGGACAGCGCAACGGGGTTGAGCATCGAACCACCGATACCCTGCAGCAACCGCGCGGCGATCAAGGTGTCGATACCAGGAGCCAGGCTGCACAGCAGGGAGCCGACGGCGAACACCGTGAGCCCGATCTGGAAGATCCGCCGGCGGCCGAACCGGTCACCCATCGCGCCGGAGAGCATCAGCAGCGAGGCGAGCACCAGGGTGTAGACGTCGACCACCCACTGCAGCTGCGCGGGGCTGGCCCCGAGGTCGGTGCGGATGGACGGAATGGCGACGTTGACGATGGTGGCGTCCATCGACACGATCAGCAGGCTGAGGCAACACGACACCAGGACGACGGCTTTACGCCGCGGGGTCAGGTTGCTGATGGCGTCGGGCCGCCGACGACCATCCTGCACAGTTTCATTCATACAACCATTGTGAAACTACAATCGTTACCTTTGCAAACGCTGTCAGCCCACACACGGGTATGCCCCCGAAAGCCGGAGCTCTCGGGGGCATACCTGCGCGGTCTCAGCTGCGGGTATCGATCCCCGCGTAATCGCGCTCGGTGTAGCCGGTGTAGATCTGCCGCGGCCGGCCGATCTTGCCGGGCTCGGAATGCATCTCGCGCCAGTGCGCGATCCAACCCGGCAACCGGCCCAAGGCGAACAGCACGGTGAACATCCGGGTGGGGAAGCCCATGGCCCGGTAGATCACGCCGGTGTAGTAGTCGACGTTCGGGTAGAGCTTGCGCTCGATGAAGAAGTCGTCGGTGAGCGCGATCTCCTCGAGCTGCTTGGCGATGTCCAGCAACTCGTCCTCGACCCCGAGCTTGCCCAGGATCTTGTCGGCCTGCTCCTTGACGATGCGCGCCCGCGGGTCGTAGTTCTTGTAGACCCGGTGCCCGAAGCCCATGAGCTTGACACCCTCTTCGCGGTTCTTGACCTTCTTGACGAAGGTCTGCACATCGTCGCCGCCGGACCGGATCTTCTCCAGCATCTCCAGCACCGCCTGGTTGGCGCCGCCGTGCAGCGGGCCCCACAGCGCGTTGATGCCGCCGGAAATCGAGGTGAACAGGTTGGCCTGCGACGACCCGACGAGGCGCACCGTCGAGGTCGAGCAGTTCTGCTCATGGTCGGCGTGCAGGATGAACAGCATGTCCAGCGCACGGACGATCTCGGGATCGACCTCGTAGGGCTCGGCCGGGAAGCCGAACGTCATCCGCAGGAAGTTCTCGACCAGGGTCAGCGAGTTGTCCGGGTACAGGAACGGCTGGCCGACCGACTTCTTGTAGGCGTAGGCCGCGATGGTCGGCAGCTTGGCCAGCAGCCGGATGGTGGACAGCTCCACCTGCTCCTTGTCCAGCGGATCCAGCGAATCCTGGTAGTAGGCGCTCAACGCGTTGGCCGCCGACGACAGCACCGGCATCGGGTGCGCGTTGCGCGGGAAACCGTCGAAGAACCGCTTCAGATCCTCGTGCAGCATGGTGTGCCGCTGGATCTGGGTGGTGAACTTCTCCAGCTGCTCGGTGGTGGGCAGCTCACCGTAAATGAGCAGGTAGCTGACCTCGATGAAAGTGGACTTCTCGGCCAGCTGCTCGATCGGGTACCCGCGGTACCGCAAGATGCCGGCGTCACCGTCGATATAGGTGATCGCGGATTTGGTGGACGAGGTGTTGACGAACCCGCCGTCGAAAGTCGTGTAGCCCGTCTTGGCGAGCAACGAACCCAGCGCGATGCCGTCGGAACCCTCGGTGGCGCGCACGATGTCCAGGTCCAACGAGCCACCCGGATACGACAGGGTCGCTACTTGGTCAGGGCTGGAGTTTTCGGCCACGGGAACCCCTTCTGTGGTCGTGAGCTAAGCGTTACTACTGGACGGTAGTCGCTAACGTTGCGGCCCGCTTGCGTGGGGTGCCACGTCACGTGCCGGATGCTGCGTTGCTTGCGGTGTCGGCTCCCATGATCGGCGGAACCTCTCGAAGGTCGCCGACAGGCGTTCGCACAGGATCCCCGAGTTGATCGGCGGATGCCCGGGCAATCCGAGCCCGGCGAATGACGAGGAGAACAGCAAGGTCCAGATATCGGCGACGAGTCCCACCGCGGGGTCGCCCGCGCGGACGCCCAACCGTTCGGCCAGGACCTCCACCGAGGCGCCGGCGTGCCGCTGTTTGAACGTGAACGGCGAGATGGACATCGAGGTGGCGCCGTTCACGATGGAGATCAGCACCGCCATCCGGGTGAAGGCCGGCGACTCGTGGCCCCGGCGCGGAGCGAAGATCTCCAGGTGCGCCCGCAGTAGGGCCTCATGCGCGGTGATCCCCCCGGGCTGGCGGCGCAGCGCCTCGGCGACGTAGCCGTCCATGTCCTCGGCCAGCGCGGCGACGACATCGGCCTTGGTCGGGAAGTACCGGCTGAAGGTGCGCGGGGACACGTCGGCGGCGACCGCGATCTGCTCGACCGTGGTGTTGTCGAACCCCTGCCGCTGACACAACTCGGCCGCGACGGCCACCAGCGTCGCGCGGGTCTTGAGCTTCTTACGTTCCCGCAGTCCCGCGCCGACCTGATCAGACATTCGCCGCCACGTCGAGGTCCGCGACGAACTCCCCAGTCTGCACACAGGCCTGGTTCAGCCGCTCGACCATGAGCAACGGCCCGAGCCGGCCACCCTCGGTGTCGCCGACGAGATCACCACACGCCGCGACGATGATCGACGAGAACACCGTCACCCCCAGCAGCAGCCGGCGGTCATCGGTCGGCACGCCCATCCGATCGGCAAGAACCGCAAGCACTCTCGGGTGCCTGAACTCGAAGGCGGCCTGACGCAACACGTCCGACCCGTTGATGATGCGCAACATCAGCACGATGCGGCCTTTGGTGAGCCGGCCGACGGTGTGCCCGTCGACGCGGGTCAGCACCTCCACGTGCGCGGCGCGCAGCGCTTCCAGTGGCCCCAGGTGCCGCGGCAGACGGGTGATCTCCGCGGCGATCTCCTCCGCGAGATCCTCGATGAGCGTGAGGAACACGGCCTCTTTGGTCGCGAAGTAGCGACTGAACGTGCGCGCCGAGACATCCGCCTGCGCGGCGATCTGGTCGACCGTGGTGCGCTCGTAACCCTGGCGCAAACACAAGTCCAGCGCGGCGTCGATCAGTGTGGTGCGGGTTCGTTGCTTCTTGCGTTCACGCAAGCCGAGATCGGTGCCCCCGGCATCAGCCATTGGTGGATGGTAACTCCCGCTCACGCATCGTCCCGGCTATATGCGTGCACTCGGTAACGCGCGAACGCCGGACCGGCCAACGCAGCCACCGTCACACCGATCACCACCAGCAGCCCACCGCCGGCGGCGGCCGCCGTCGTTCCCACCACCGCGGCCGTGGCACCGTGGGCCACATCGGCGATCCGCGGGCCGCCGGCCACCACCACGGTGAACACCCCCTGTAGACGACCACGCAGATCGTCGGACGCCGCCTCCTGAAGAATGGTCGACCGGAACGCCGCCGACACCATATCCGCGGCGCCGCCCAAGGCCAGGAACGCCAGCGCCAGCCACAACATCACGCCCGCCGTGCCGTGCGCGGCTCCGGCCGCCAACCCGAACCCGAACATCGCCAACCCCCACACCACGATGGAGACCAGCACCGTCAAGCCCTGTCTTCGGACCCTGGGCAACCAGCCGGAGAACACGCCGCCGGCCACCGCCCCCACCGACATGGCCGCGGCCAGCAGCGCCATCGTGGTGCCGCCCTCCACCGGTCCGCCGAAGCTCTCGTGGGCCATCTGCGGGAACAGCGCCCGGGGCATCCCGAAGATCATCGCGATCAGGTCGACGACGAACGACATCAGCACCACCTGGTTGCCGGCCAGGTAACGGAAGCCCTCCAGCACCGCGCGGAAACCGAACTGGCCCGTCCCATCGCCAGCGCCGGTGGGCGGCATCTTCGCCAGCCGGACCGTCGCCCAGATCGGGACGACACACGTGACGGCGTCGATCAGATACAGCGTCGACAGATCGACGAAATGCAGCAGCATCCCGGCCAGTAGCGGGCCGACGATGGCACCGAACTGCATCACCGTCATGTTCAGCGAGTTGGCCGCGGGCAGCTGCTCGAGCGGCAGCATGCGCGGGATCGCCGCCGCCCGGGTGGGCGAGTTGACGGCGTAGAAGACCTGCTGCAGCGACAGCAGCCACAGCACCGCCCAGACGTTGTTCAGGGCGAGCGCGGCCTGCAGCCACAGCAGCACCGACGAGGCCGCGAGCCCGACGGCGGTGATGATCAGCAGCAGCCGGCGATCCATGGCGTCGGCCCAGGCCCCGCCCCACAGGCCGAACACGATCAGCGGGACCAGCGCGAACAGACCGGACAACCCGACGTAGGCCGAGCTCTGGGTGAGCGCGTAGAGCTGAACGGGGACCGCGAAGATGGTGAGGTTCCCGCCGATGACGGTGACGATGCCGGCCAGCCACAACCGCCGAAAGTCCGGGGTTCTCAGCGGTGTGGTGTCGGCGAACAGCCCTCTCACCGTGGGGCGAGCGAAGCGACGGGGTATGTCGTCCAGGCGAGCGAAGTGACGGGGTATGTCGTCCAGGCGAGCGAAGTGACGGGGTATGTCGTCCAGGCGAGCGAAGCGACGGGGTATGTCACGGCTGCAGCCGCTCGACGGTGAAGGTCGCCGCCGGAGCGGCTCCGGCACGACCCTGCGTCACCCGAATCCTGTTGTGCACCCGGTTCTCCCGGCCCTGCCAGAACTCGACGACCTCAGGGGCGATCAGATACCCACCCCAGTGCGGTGGCACCGGGACGGTCTCCTGGTCGGCGAACCGGGCCGTCACCTCGTCCAGCTGATCGAGCAGCGCGCGGCGCGAGGCGATCGGCTGCGACTGGTGCGAGGCCCACGCACCGAGCTGCGAGCCGCGCGGGCGCTTGCTCCAATAGTCGGCCGTGGCCTCCGCGGACACCTTGGTCACCGGACCACGCAGGTGTACCTGACGCCCCAGCCCGTACCACGGGAAGGTCGCCGACGCGTACGCGGTCGCGGCGAGCTGCTCGCCCTTGGCGGAGTCGTAATTCGTGTAGAAGCTGATCCCGGATTCGTCCACGCTCTTGCACAACACCGTCCGCGTCACGGGCCTTCCCCGCTGGTCGACGGTGGCCACCACCATGGCGTTGGGCTCGGCCAATCCGGCCGCGCCGGCGTCGGAGAGCCATGCGCGCAACAGCGTCAGCCAGCCGGTCGCGGGGTCCGGACCCAGCCAGTCGGCATCGAGGTCGACGCTGCCGTCCTTCTCGACCGATCCGTACTCGACCCGCATCGCGGCCAGGTCCTGATTGTCGGCGCTGCTGCTCACGCGCCAACGCTACGCCAGCCGATGGCCACCGCACACGGTCGTCGCCGATGCGGGTGCGACAATTCCGCACATGACTGTTCCGGAAAACTTCGTTGCCGGGCTGGAAGGCGTCGTGGCCTTCACCACCGAGATCGCCGAACCGGACAAAGACGGCGGCGCACTGCGCTACCGCGGCGTCGACATCGAGGATCTGGTGACCAAGCACGTCACCTTCGGCGACGTGTGGGGCCTGCTGGTCGACGGAGAGTTCGGGCGCGGCCTGTCCCCGGCCGAGCCGTTCCCGCTACCCATCCACTCCGGTGACGTCCGGGTCGACGTGCAGGCCGGGCTGGCCATGCTGGCGCCCATCTGGGGCTATGCGCCGCTGCTGGACATCGACGACCAGACCGCCCGCGACCAGCTGGCCCGCGCCTCGGTGATGGCGTTGTCCTATGTCGCGCAGTCCGCCCGGGGTATCGGCCGCCCGGCGGTGCCACAGCGCACCATCGACGAATGCGACACCGTCACAGCACGTTTCATGACCCGCTGGCAGGGCGATCCGGATCCGCGTCATATTGAGGCCATCGACGCGTACTGGGTGAGCGCCGCCGAGCACGGCATGAACGCGTCGACTTTCACGGCCAGGGTGATCGCCTCCACCGGCGCCGATGTGGCCGCGGCGCTCTCGGGTGCGGTCGGCGCGATGAGCGGGCCGTTGCACGGCGGTGCCCCGGCTCGGGTGCTGCCGATGATCGAGGAAGCCGAACAGACCGGTGATGCGCGCGCGGTGGTGCGCGGCGTCCTGGATCGCAAAGACAAGCTGATGGGCTTCGGGCACCGCGTCTACCGCGCCGAAGACCCCCGGGCCCGGGTGCTGCGGGCGACGGCACAGCGGCTGAACGCGCCGCGGTTCGAAGCAGCTGCGGCGCTGGAACAGGCTGCGCTGGCCGAGCTGCGGGAGCGCCGGCCCGACCGCGCCATCGAGACCAACGTGGAGTTCTGGGCCGCGGTGATCCTGGATTTCGCTCAGGTACCGGCCCGGATGATGCCCGCCATGTTCACCTGTGGACGGACCGCCGGCTGGTGCGCACACATCCTCGAGCAGAAGCGCCTGGGCAAGCTGGTGCGCCCGGCAGCCATCTACGTCGGACCCGAACCACGGTCCCCGGAAGCGGTGCCAGGCTGGGAGCACGTCCGCACGTCGTGAGTGTCTTCGACACGGCGGCAACGACTTCGGCCTCGCCGCGTCAGCGACTGGGTTCCGGCTCGTAGGCGCCGACCCGCACCCCTGCGCCGCCCCCGTCGGCGAAGCTGCGCCGCCAAGCCACCCTGGCCCAGATGGGCGCCCCGGCGACCATGGTGAACGGCGTCGCCAACGGGAAATCGTCGTCACTGGACCGAATCTCGGTGCCGCGCACGATGGTCGCCAGTGCCAGAGTGGCTTCCAACATGGCGAAGTGTTCGCCGATGCATGACCTCGCACCCGCCCCGAACGGCAAGTACTGCCACCGATCCATGGTCTTGACCGCCTCCGGTCGGAACCGCTGAGGATCGAAGAGCTGCGGCCACTCCCACAGTGTCGGATCACGTTGCACGGCGTACGTGCCGAACACCAGCAGCGTCCCGGCCCGCACGCGGTAGCCGTCCACCTCGATATCGCGCACCGCGGTGCGGGCTGCCCCGGGTGCGGGCGGGCACAAACGCAGCGCTTCCCGCAGCACCTGCACGGTGTAACCCAGGCGACCGATGTCCTCGGGTCCCAGCGCGCGGTCTCCCAGTTCGGCAGCCTCCGCGCGGACGTTCTCCTGCATCTCCGGATACCGGCCGAGCTGCCACAACGCGTAGGTCAACGCGGTCGCGGTGGTGTCGTGGCCGGCAGCGATGAACACGATGAGCTCATCGCGGATCTCGGCGTCGGTCAGTCCCTGACCGGTCTCCGGATCGACGGCCGCCATCAATGCGCGGACCAGGGGTGCGTCGAGGTCGGGATCGTCGCGGCAGGCCTGCAGCACGTCTTCGGCAAGCCTGCGCAACGTCGCGGCCGCGGCCCGGGCCCGGTTGCGCCTCGGGGTGGGCACCCACCTGGGCAGCCGCAGCGGGGATACCGCGCGGTCGGCGATATAGGCCAGAACCGTGCGCAGCGGCTCATCGATCTCGTCCGCACGCTGGTCCAGGTCCAGCCCCAGCACCGCCCGGCCCAGCGCACGCATGGACAGCCGGCGGCACTCCTGATCCAGATCGATGCGGGAGCCCTCCGACCAGCCGTCGACCACCGACTGCGCGGCCGCCGCCATATCCCCGGCGAAGATCTGCACCTGCTTCTTGGTGAACACCGGCTGCACCGCGCGCCGGCGGGGCAGCCACTCATCGTGCATCAGGTCGAACAGGTTCTCACCCAGCACATGCTGCATCTCGCGATGCGCGGTCGCCTTTTCGACGTACTCGCTGCTGCGCCCGAGAATGTCGCGCCCGCCCCGGGGCGAAGTGACCAACACCACCTCGGGCATCAACCACCGGGGGGCCAGCTTCAATCGGGTCACCGGACCGCCGGCGTCGCGCAGCACCTCGAACCCCGTGTGGAAGCTACGCAACGCGCGCAGCTTCTCCCGGTAGGGCAACGGGTTGAGCGGTGGCTGCGGCAGGCTCTCGACCGAGAAGTTGCTCATACGTTCAGCCTGGTAGGGGTGGCGCGGGTGCCCTAGCGTAGTCGACTACTTGTCTTTGCCTACTCGACGTACTGCCGCACCCGCCCCATCCGCGATGAGATCCGCAGACCCGGCCGGTCTGTACCGTCGTCCACCCATCCCGCTCGTAGGAGAGACCATGGCCATCGAGATCATTCCCGCCGTCAGCCCGCACCTCGTCGTCGACGACGCGGCTGCCGCCATCGATTTCTACGTCAAGGCGTTCGGCGCCACCGAACTGGGCCGGGTGCCGGGTCCGGACGGTCGGCTGGTGCACGCCGCCCTCACCATCAACGGCGCCACCGTGATGCTCAACGATGACTTCCCCGAGTACAACGACGGCAAGTCGCAGACACCGAAGGCCCTGGGCGGATCGCCGGTCACCATCCATCTGACCGTGACCGACGTCGAGGCCAAGTTCGCCCGGGCCGTCGAGGCCGGCGCCGAGGTGGTGATGCCGCTGGAGGACCAATTCTGGGGTGACCGGTACGGGCTGGTGCGGGATCCGTTCGGCCACCAGTGGTCACTGGGGCAGCCGGTGCGCGAAGTCAGCCCGGAGGAGATCGCCGAGGCGATGCAGGCGCAGTAGCGGGGACCCTGCCGGTCCATACTGGTGCCTTCGCGTTCGGCCCGAAGGAGACCCATGAGCACCCAGTCCACCGACACGATGCCGGCCGACACCGGCCGCGCCCTGCGCTGGCGCGTCGTCGACATCGTCGTCGCGAGCGTGCTCGCGACGGCTGCCGGCCTGGTCTTCGTGCTGTGGAATGTCGCATCCAACCCGATCAGCACACCGTTGAGCGCGACCCTGCCCGGCCTGCAGGCACTTCTGGGTGGCGGCTGGCTGTTCGCCGGTGTGCTCACCGCTCTGGTGATCCGCAAGCCCGGCGCGGCCCTGTACGGCGAGCTCGTCGCGGCCACGGTGTCGGCCCTGGTCGGCAACCAGTGGGGCGTCCTCACCCTGGAGTCCGGCCTGGTACAGGGTCTGGGCGCGGAGCTCGTCTTCGCCGTATTCCTCTACCGCCGTTGGGGTTTGCCGACGGCCGTGCTGGCGGGTGCGGTGGCCGGCCTGGCCCTGGCGGTCAACGACCTGATCCTGTGGTACCCGGGTTCGGCGACCGCGTTCGTCACCATCTACACGGTGTCGGCGATCATCTCGGGGGCGCTGGTCGCCGGGTTGTTGTCCTGGTTCGTGGTGCGCAGCCTCGCCAAGACGGGAGCGCTGAGCCGCTTCGCGTCGGGCCGGATGGAGCCGGATCCGCGCACTCGATGAGCTGTCCGGCAGGAACGGGTGCCGCCGTCACGGCGCACGGTTGGGGCTGGCGGCATGCGGGCCGCACCCAGTGGGCGGTGCGTGATGTCGATCTCTCGATCGAACCCGGCCAGCGGGTGTTGCTGCTCGGACCGTCCGGCGCCGGGAAAACGACGCTGCTGCACGGTATCGCGGGACTGCTCGGTGGTGCCGAGGAAGGACAGCAGGCCGGCCGTCTGCTCGTCGACGGCGACGCACCGGCCGCCCGGCGGTCCCGGATCGGCATGGTGCTCCAAGATCCCGACGCACAGGTGATCTTGTCCCGGGTGGGCGACGATGTGGCCTTCGGGATGGAGAACTTCGGCGTCGCGCGCGAACAGATATGGCCCCGGGTGCGCGAGTCGCTGGACGCCGTCGGGCTGAACCTGCCACTGGCGCACAGTACTTCGGAGCTGTCCGGCGGCCAGAAACAGCGGCTCGCGCTGGCCGGTGTGATCGCGATGAACCCCGGCTTGATCCTGCTCGACGAACCGACCGCGAACCTGGACCCCGAGGGGGTGGTCGAGGTCCGCGACGCGATCGCCGAATCCGCGCAGCGCACCGGCGCCACGTTGATCGTCATCGAGCACCGCACCGAAGTGTGGCTGCCGGTCATCGACCGGGTGATCGTGCTGGGCGCCGATGGTGCGGTGATCGCCGACGGCACACCGGAACACACGATCCGGCGCGAACACGACCACCTGATATCCGCGGGCGTGTGGGTACCGCACGCGCCACCGCCCGTACTCACCCGGCACAGGCACACCGACACCGGCACCTTGCTGTCGGCGACGGACCTCTCGCTGGGGCACCGCGGCGGTGCCCGGCTGCACGCCGGGTTGAACTTCTCGATCGACCGGGGCCAGATCTCGGTGATCACCGGCCCCAACGGCGCGGGCAAATCCACCCTGGCACTGACACTCGGCGGTCTGCTCCCCCCGCCCGCGGGACGTGTGCAGGCCGAAGCCGACTTCGCGCCGCGGCCCACCCGGCGCGACCCGATCAGATGGAAGTCGCGCGAACTCCTGACCCGGATCGGCAGCGTCTTCCAGGATCCCGAGCATCAGTTCCTCACCGGCACCGTGCGCGCCGAACTGGCCCTCGGCCCCAAAGCCCTCACACGCGCCGCCGCCGAGTCCACCGCCGACGCGCTGCTGGAGCGTCTGCACCTGAGTCATCTGGCCGGGGCCAATCCGTACACCCTCTCCGGCGGCGAGAAGCGCCGGCTGTCGGTGGCCACCGTGCTGGCCACCGGTCCGCAGGTGATCGTGCTGGACGAGCCCACCTTCGGTCAGGACCGGCGCACCTGGGCGGAACTCATCCAGCTACTGGCCGACATCGCCGATGAGGGCACCGCCGTCGTCGCCGTCACGCATGATCTCGACTTCACCGCACTGCTGGCCGACGCCCACCTCGAGCTGCCCGCCTGGGACACCGTGTCATGACGGGCGCGCTCGGCACCCGGACGATCAACCCCGTCGCCCGGCTCCTGGCCGCCGCGATCATCGCGGCCGGGCTGGTGTTGTCGCTGGACTGGGTTTCCGCCCTGACCGCGCTGGTCCTGGAGATCGGGCTGTTCTTCGCGATCGGCGCCCGACCGCGACCGGTGCTGATTCGCAGCGCGCTGCTGGCGGTGGCGGCGGCGTTGACCGCGCTGACGATCCTGTTGTACGGCCAGTCCAGTGGCTTAGTGCATTGGCATTTCCTGCTGATCACCGTGAGCGACGGTTCGATCGGCCTGGCGCTGGCCACCTTCCTGCGGGTGCTCGCGATCGCACTGCCGTCGGTGATCCTGTTCGCCGATGTCGAACCGACCGAACTGGCCGACGGCCTCGGGCAGGTGCTGCGGCTGCCGGCCCGGTTCGTGCTCGGTGCACTGGCCGGGCTGCGGCTGGTCAACCTGCTCGCCGAGGACTGGCGTTACCTGGGCTACGCCCGCCGGGCCCGCGGTGTCGCCGACCACGCGCCACTGCGCCGGCTCGCCGGTCAGGCGTTTGCGCTGCTCGTCTTCGCCGTGCGGCGCGGCTCAAAACTGGCCACCGCCATGGAGGCCCGCGGCTTCGGTGCCCACCGCACGAGGACGTGGGCCCGTCCGTCGTCGTTCGGCGGACGCGAATTCGCGCTCATCGCCGCCGGATTCGCGATCGCCGCCACCGCCATCACCGTCGCGGTGACCACCGGAAGCTGGAACTTCATTGGCCATCGATGACCTCGCGACCCGGCTGGCGGCGGACCGGGCGACGACGGTGCTCATCGATGGCCGTTCGGGTTCCGGGAAGACGACGCTAGCCGCGCAGCTGCACACCGCGTGGCCCGCGAGTGTGGTGGTCCGTCTCGACGACATCTACCCGGGATGGGACGGCTTGCTCTGGGCCGCCGACCATCTGCGACACGAACTTCTGGAGCCGCGCGCGGCAGGCCGGCCCGGACGCTGGCGTGGCTGGGACTGGACCCGCAACGCCCCGGCCGGCTGGCACACCGTCGGGCCGCAGCAGCGGCTCGTCGTCGAGGGGATCGGGTCCCTGACTCCGGCCTCGCGGGCCCTGGCCGACCTGGGCATCTGGGTACATGCCGAGGATGCCGAACGCAAACACCGAGCGCTGAGCCGCGACGGCGACATGTACCGGCCACACTGGGACCGCTGGGCCGCCCAGGAACTGGTGTTCATCGAACGTTATCGACCACAGGAGTGCGCCGACCTCATCGCCGTACCGAGTGGCCCCGGATTCGGCTTCACCGCACCGGACGGGCGGCCCTGAGTCAGCGTCCCAGTGCCGACAACAGTCGTTGTCCGACAGTCGGTTTGGGCGCCGTTGCGGCGGCCGCCAACATATCGTCGACTCGGGTGAACTTGTCCCGCGGGCGATCCTCGCCACCGCGCGCAATCTCCGCGGCGTCGATGGCACGCCAGCCCGCGGCGTCAACGACCGCGGGCCGGCGGCCTCGGACCAGCTTGTCCAGCGCCCCGGGCTTGTGCACCCGGTCGCCGAGCTGCCCTCGGTTGTAGTCCTCCACCAGATTGTGCACCGTCTCGGCGGCACACGACTTGTTGGTGCCGATGAAACCGGTGGGACCACGCTTGATCCAGCCGGCCACGTAGGCGCCGGGCACCGGCACACCGTTGTCGAGCACGCGGCCACCGGCGTTCGGCACCACGGCGGCGTCCTCGTCGAACGGCAGCGCGGGAATCGCCTTGCCGCGGTAGCCGATCGAGGTCAGCACCATCCCGGCGGCCACGGTGCGGTGCTCATCGGTACCGGTGACGCCGAACTCGATGCCGGCGACGCGGCCCTGCCCCACGATCCGCCGCGGGGTGAGCTGGTAGGCCAGCCGGATCCGCGGGCGGGTATGAGGCGCGCTCGTCGCGGACACGGTAGGGAGTTTGGACAGGATCTCCAGCTTGTTGCGGGTCAGCGGGTCCGACTCGTGGGCCAGGTCGCGGATCACCAGGTCGTGGTCGGCCGCGTCGAGCACCACATCGCAGGCCGAGGTCAGCCCGATCAACTCGGGCAGGGTGAAGGCCGACTGCGCGGGGCCGCGCCGGGCCGCGATCACGACTTCCTGCACCTTCGAGCGCCGCAGTGCGGCAAGGGCATGGTCGGCGATATCGGTGCGCGCCAACGTATCCGGGTCGGCGGTCAGGATGCGGGCCACGTCGAGCGCGACATTGCCGTTACCGACGATGACCACCCGCTCATGACTGAGGTCCACCGGCAGACCCACGAAGTCGGGGTGCCCGTTGAACCAGGCGACCACCTCGGTGGCGGTGGCGGTGTTGGCCAGGTCCATCCCGTCGATGTCGAGACGCCGGTCGTTGGGCGCCCCGACCGCATAGAGCACGGCGTGGTGGTGTTCCAACAACTCCGCATGGGTGAGGTGCTTGCCCACCTCGACGTTGAGGAAGAAGGTGAAGCCCGTCTGCCGCGTCATCCGATCGAACAGCCGGGTGATGCGCTTGGTGCTCTGGTGGTCCGGCGCCACTCCGGCGCGGACCAATCCGTATGGCGTGGGCAGCTTCTCGAAGACGTTCACCCGGACCCCTCGCTGGGTGAGCAATTCGTCGGCCGCGTACATCGCCGCCGGACCGGAACCGACGATCGCCACGGTCAGCGGATCACCGGCGCGCGGATTCACCTTCGGCGCCTCCAGTACTGGCGCCAGCTTGGACGTCGGCGGCAGCTTGCCCTCCCGTTTGGGATAGAACGCCGCGTTCAATTCGATGAACGGCAACTGGTTCTCGGTGAGCCGGGTATCGGGCCCGATCGCACCGACCGGGCATGCGCTGACGCACGCGCCGCAGTCCACACAGGCATCGGGATCGATGTAGAGCATCTCGGCGGTGGCGAAACCCGGCTCGTCCGGCGACGGGTGGATGCAGTTCACCGGGCAGGCGTAGACACAGGACCCGTCGCTGCAACACGACTGGGTGATCACATGAGGCATCGGGCAGCCGTCAGGCGACCGAGACCAGGTGCTGGCGCTGCGGCTCGCTGCGGTAGCGGCTGGGGCTGCCGTTGATCCGGCAGATGCGCCACACCAGCTTCGCCAGCGGGTTCATCAGACCACTGTCATGGGCCAGCATCCGCACGTCACCGAACATGTCGCGCAGCATAAGCCGTGACTGCGGCGATTTGAAGAAGATGTCCTTGCGCACCGAGCGCGGGATGTCGAACTTCTTCCAGAACGTGCGCGGCGGCACGATGATCGCCGAGCACAGGATGCGCATCACGATCGGGACGTAGATCGACAGCACGAACCGCTTACGCCACGACAAGTCGGGAACCCGCTTGCGCAGGTACTCGTGCGCGAACGAGATGTGCCGGGCCTCCTCGGCGACGTGGATCGCCATCACCCGCTCCATGATCGGGTGCAGGGCCTTGCCCTCGCGCAGCACGTTCTTCTGGGTGTGGTCGATGGGCTCCTCGCCGGCGAGGATGCCGAACCAGAACGGGATCGGCAGCGGGCCGGCCACCAGCGGGATGCCGGGCTGAATCCACTTCAGCAGCCGCGGCATGCCCGGCACGTCAGCGCCGATGCGGTTGACCATCTCCTGGAACATCAGGGTGTGGTTGCACTCCTCGACCGCCTCGTGCAGGCAGTACCGGTATTCCGGGGACCCGTTGGGGGTCCAGAAGGCGTACTCCATCAGGCCGCGGATGAGGATCGACTCGAAGTGCAGGCCGACCTTGGCGACATTGGCCTGGCGCCACATGCCGATCTCGATCTGACGCTCCAGAGGCTGGGCCTGGTACCAGGGATGCCGGCCGATCGGGTCGGTGGCCGGAAGCACCCACCGCGGGTCGTTGGGGATCACGGCAAACTCCGGCGAATCCCACTCGATGTCTTGGTACGGATTGAAATTGCGCCGCACCGAACCCTCGGACAGCGTGGTGAGCATCTCGACGTACTGCGTGTCCTCGCTGACGTCCATGTTCTTGCGCCAACGCCGGATCATCTTGGTCCTAGCCACTTGAATCCCTCCATGAGGTTTACATCGAACGGCCTCTTGTCTAGACGGTACCGCAGGTATCGAGTAAAAGTCCACACTCCCGGCTCGCCATTTGCTGGCATTCTCGGCCCACCTGGAGAAAGTCCTGTAAACAATCCGAAATTCACCGATCACGATGTTTGCTACATGCCATGCCAACCCGGCCTCGCGGAGTGCGGGATCACGCCGCGCACGACCGTCTGACCACGCCTTCGGGTGACTGCGTCACCGCGGAATTACCACCTGCGCCGACCGCACAAACCTTGCTGCGCCACCCCGGGAAGAGACACCACGCCGATACCGAAACCGGGGCCGTCCGAGGGACGACGGCGGATACCCGCGTTCCTCCACCCATGCCGCGGCCGCGCACCCAGCGTCAAAGGCGCGCAAATTCTCCTCACCTCGCTACACTCCCAGCTGACTCACAGCACCGACGAAGGATGCAGATGGCCGTCATTCGCAACGTCAAAGGTGTGGTGATCGGCGCCGTGCTCGTCGTCGGCGTCCTGATCTCGGGAGCGGTGCTGTCGAGTTGCGCCACCCAGGTGGGGCCGGGGCAGACGGCGGTCAAGGTGGACGACTACGTCTTGATCCCCACCGATCCCAAAGTGGAGGGTTGCATCAATCCGGAGACCTCGGAGTTCAACCCACCCGGTGGTTTCAAGGCGTATCGCTATCCGTCCCGGCAGATCAGCTGGGATGCGACCGGCGGGCCCGATTCCGAGGCGGAGGCCACCATCGTGGTGTCCAACGCGACCGCCCCCGCCGAGCTTCGCGTACCCGTCGTGATCACCTTCGATCTGACCACCGACTGCAGCATGCTGATGGACTTCCACCGCGACTTCGGCACCAAATACCAGGGCTGGCTGGACAACGACGGCCTGGTCACCCCCGGTTGGGTGAACCTGTTGCGCTACGTCATCGGCCAGCCCGCCGAACAGGTGCTCATCAGCGTCGCCCAGAAGTACACCTGGCGGGAGATCTGGAATGACGAGAAGGTCCGGATCGAATTCCAGAACGCGCTGCGCGACGCCCTGCCCGGCGCGTCGCGGGCCCGCACCGACGGGCGGGAGTTCTTCACCAACTTCCAGGTGACCGTGATGAAACCGGATCCGGTGGAGTCGGGTCTCAAGGACGCGATCATCGCCGAGCAGAAGGCGATCGCCGACGCCCGGGCCGCCGAGGCCAAGGGAGTGGCGGACGCCAACGCGGCCAAGGCCAAAGCCGAGGCGGACAAGGCGGCCGCACAGGCGCAGACCGAGCTGGCCCGTCAGCGTGCACTTCAGAAGCAGGCCGAGATCGCCGGCTACCCGGACGTGGACGCCTACCTGAGGGCTATCGCCATCGAGAACGGGCAAAACCCCTTCCAGCCCACCTATGTGGTGCCCCAGGCGCCCTGAACCGCACCGGCGTCTTAACGGCTGGCGCAGGCCGATAATCTGGACGCCATGGCAGAACTGACGATCCCCGCCGATATCAAGCCGAAAGACGGACGCTTCGGGTGCGGGCCGTCCAAGGTGCGCCCCGAACAATTGGCCGCGCTGGCCGCCGCCGGTGACCTGTTCGGCACCTCGCACCGGCAGGCCCCGGTCAAGAACCTGGTGGGACGGGTTCGGGACGGTCTGCGCCAGCTGTTCGCGCTGCCCGAGGGATATGAGGTCATCCTCGGCAACGGCGGATCCACCGCATTCTGGGATGCCGCGGCCTTCGGCCTGGTCGACAAGAAATCGCTGCACCTGACCTACGGCGAGTTCAGCTCGAAGTTCGCCTCCTGCGTGGCCAAGAATCCGTTCGTCGGCGACCCCATCATCATCAAGACCGAGGCGGGCACCGCCCCGGAGCCGACGTCGGACCCGTCGGTCGACGTCGTCGCCTGGGCGCACAACGAAACCTCGACCGGCGTCGCGGTGCCGGTGCAGCGTCCCGCCGGTGAGGCGCTGGTGGTCATCGATGCCACCTCGGCGGCCGGCGGGCTGCCCGTCGACATCGCCGACACCGACGCCTACTACTTCGCCCCGCAGAAGAACTTCGCCGGTGACGGTGGCCTGTGGATCGCGGTGCTCTCGCCCGCCGCGCTGGCGCGCATCGAGGCCATCGCGGCGACCGACCGCTGGGTGCCCGATTTCCTGTCCCTGCCCATCGCGGTGGAGAACAGCCTCAAGAACCAGACCTACAACACCCCGGCCATCGGCACGCTGATCCTGCTCGCCGAGCAGATCGACTGGCTGCTGGGTAACGGTGGGCTGGATTGGGCGGTCAAGCGCACCGCCGATTCGTCGCAGCGGCTGTATTCGTGGGCCGAATCGTCGGCGTTCGCCACCCCGTTCGTGGCCGACCCGGCGCTACGGTCGCAGGTGGTGGGCACCATCGACTTCTCGGATTCGGTCGACGCCGCGGCCGTGGCCAAGGTGCTGCGCGCCAACGGCATCGTCGACACCGAGCCCTACCGCAAACTGGGCCGCAACCAGCTGCGGGTGGCGATGTTCCCCGCCGTGGAGCCCGACGACATCAGCGCCCTGACCGCGTGCGTGGACTGGGTTGTCGAAAAGCTCTGACCGGCCTGCGTGTCCGCGCGGTAACGGACAGATAACGCTGTAGGGTGCGCGGGAGGAGGTCAGTATGCGTGAACTCAAGGTCGTCGGGCTCGACGTGGACGGCAAGAGGCTGATCTGCGAGGGCGCCGACGCGAGCGACAAGTTCGTCATCAAGGTCGACAACCGGTTGCGCGCCGCCGTCCGTGGGGACAAGGCCACCTCCAACCAAACTCAGATCGAGGTCGAGGTGTCGACGACGTTGCGTCCCAAGGAGATTCAGTCGCGCATCCGTGCGGGCGCCTCCGTCGAGCAGGTCGCGGCCATCACCGGCGCCGATATCGAGCGCGTGCAGCGGTTCGCCCACCCCGTGCTCCTGGAGCGGGCCCGCGCGGCGGAGCTGGCCACCGCGGCGCATCCGATCCTGGCCGACGGTCCGGCGGTGCTGACCCTGCTGGAGACGGTCACCTCCGCCCTGATCTCGCGCGGCCTGGATCCCGATGCCACCACCTGGGACGCCTGGCGCAACGAGGACGGTCGCTGGACCGTGCAGCTGGCCTGGACGGCCGGCCTGTCGGACAACACCGCGCACTTCCGGTTCACCCCGGGCTCGCACGGCGGCACTGTGACGGCCTTCGACGAGCGGGCCGCCGAGCTGATCGAGCCGAACTTCACCCGCCAGCTGCGCACGGTCGCGCCGGTGGCTCAGCTGGAATTCGACGCGGTGCCGGCTCCCGCGCCTGCCCCGGTGACCGCTCCGGAGCCGGTGGCGGCGCCCACGCCCGCGACGATGGCGGAGCCGACACCCGAACCTGCGCCGGCGGCGCCCGCAGCCAAGCCCGCGCGTAACCGCAAAGCCCGCGCCACGGTCCCGGCGTGGGAGGACGTACTGCTCGGCGTGCGCTCCGGCACGCAGCGCTGACCCGGTTCCCGCCGGTCAGGGCGGTCAGGGCGGTTAGGCCGAAGGGGCGTTCGCGCTCACCTGCCGGCAAGCAGCGCGAGCAGGGTCACCCAACCGGCGGCCACGCCCACCGCGGAACCCAGCACGAACCAGCGCCATACCGGGCGGGTACGCCAGCCCCACACCGTGGGAGCCAGACCACCGACAGCCACCAGGTTCAACCCGACGGTGAGCAGCGGGTGCACCCGCGTCAACCCCACGCTCAGCACGATGATGGCCGCGGCGGTCAGGGCCGCGACGAACCCGGCGACGGTCAGACCGGTACCCCAGGGCACACCCGCTCCCCGCGCATGCGATCGCATCGTGTCACCCGACATCACGCCAGCCTAGCCCGCTCATAGAAGGCCAACGCGGCAGCCGTGGCGACGTTGAGCGAGTCGGTGCCGCGCGCCATCGGGATGCGCACCCGGACGTCGGCGGCCCGCATCGTGTGCTCGGCCAGGCCGGGCCCTTCGGCACCGACCAGGATCGCCACCTTGTCGCCCACCAAGCCGCTCATGGCTGCGGCCAGCGTGTCGGCAGCCGGATTCGGGGTCATCGCCAGCACCCGGAAACCGTTGTCCCGCAAGGTGTCCAGCTCGCGAGGCCAGGACGGCGCCCAGGCGTAGGGCACCAGCAGCGCGTGCCCCATCGACACGCGCACCGCGCGCCGGTAGAGCGGATCGGCACAGCCGGTGCCGAACAGCACCGCATCCACATCGAGGCCCGCCGCGTTGCGGAAGATCGACCCCAGGTTCTCGTGGTCGTTCACGCCTTCCAGCACCGCGACGGTGCGGGCGCCGTCGAGCACCTCGGCCACCGACAGTTCGGGCGGGCGCGGGGCCGCCGCGAGCACACCACGGTTGAGATGGAAGCCGATCGCCTGGGCCATCACCTCGGCACCCGCCCGGTAGTAGGGCACGTCCACATCCGCCAGATCGGCCGCCAGTTCCCCCAGCCTGCGATCGGTGCCCAGCAGGGCCCGCGGGGTGAACCGGGAGGCGAGCATGCGCTGCACCACCAGCACGCCCTCGGCGATCACCAGTCCCTTACCGCTGGGCAGATCCGGCCTGCGGTCGACACTGTTGAGATCGCGAAAATCGTCCAGCCGCGGATCGGCCGGATCCACGATGTCGATGATGTCGGTCAGGTCGCCGAACCTTCGTCGACGATGGCCAGCATCAGGTCAGCGGCCTCCAGGAGCGTCTTGCGCTGTTCGGGGGTCAGCGCATCCAGCCGCTGTTGCAGCCATTCCCGGCTGGCCTTGCGCTCGGCCTCGATCAGGTCGGTGCCGGACCGCGAGATGGACACCAGGACCTGCCGGCGGTCGGCGGGATGCGCGGTGCGGTCCACGAAGCCGAGATCGACCAGCGACGCGATCACCCGGGTCATCGACGGCGGGCGGACACGCTCGCGGATGGCCAGAGCGCCGGGGGTCATCGGCCCTTCCTTGGCCACCGTGGCCAGCGCCGAGAGCTGTGACAGCGACACCGGTGAGTCCGGCCGGCGGAACCGCAACTGCCGGGCCAACCTGATCACGGCCAGCGACAGATCGCTCGACAACCTTGAGTCGACGTCCGTCACAGGGCAAGACAATACCCAGAGGCCATCCGGGAAGTCGGGAGGCTACGTCGGGAGGCTAGGTTGTGAGGCGATGACGGAAAACACGGCCGACCCGATCGAACCGCCCGCGCTGCCGGCCAGGCTCCTCGAACCGGTTCCGGTCATCGTCGCGATCGCGGCCTGCTGGCTGATCGCCGTGCTGCTGGCCTTCACCGTGCCCGCCCTGCACACCTGGCGGCCGATCACCCTCGCCGGGCTCGGCGTCGGAGTGCTCGGTACCTCGATCTTCCTGTGGCAGCTGCGCTCCGCCCGTCGCGGCGACCGCGGCGCGCAGCGCGGCCTGGTGAACTGAATCGAAGGAACGTCATGGGATCGCCGCTACTGCAGGCTCAGATCGACATCCACGCCCCGGTGCCGCAGGTGTGGGCGCTGATCTCGGATCTGCGCCGGATGCCGCAGTGGAGCCCGCAGTGCCGCGCGATGTTGGTGCTCGGACGCACGCGCGTCGGCGCCAAGGCGATCAACCTCAACCGCCGCAACAAGATGTTCTGGCCGACGACGTGCACCGTCACCGAGATCGTCCCGCAGCGCAAACTGGCCTTCCGGGTCGACCTCAACGCCATGGTGTGGAGCTATGAGCTCGAACCGATCGAGGGCGGCACCCGGGTGGTGGAGAGCCGCCGGGCACCCGAGGGCTTCAAGACGGTCCCCACCCTGCTGGTCGACAAGATGATGGGCGGGGTGCCCAGCTTCGAGCAGGAACTCGTCGCCGGGATGAACGAATCGCTGCGGCGGATCAAGACCGCCGCGGAACGTTAGGACCCGTCCGCGGGACGGTTGGCGACGTCCAGCACGCCGTCGTCGTACGGATCGAACAGTGGCGAGCCGGTGCCGGCGGGAACCGGGGTGTCCGAGTGCGCGCCGCAGCCGTACTCGCCGTCGACCACCCGGCCGTCGGCGGACATCTCGTTCCCACAGACGCCGAACACGGTGCCCAGCGAACCGGCCAGCGGCAGATAGAACCCGCATTCACGGCACACCCGCCGGGTGGCGCGGGCCATCGCCGAGTCGGGGCCGAACTCGCCGTCGTGCCAGCGCTGCGCCGCGTCGAGCCTGCCCTCCAGGCTGAGCACCTGGCGGCGGCCCAGGCCGACCTCACCGGCCAGTTCGTCGAGCTCCTCGTCGCCGCTGGACAGATAGCCGGGCACCAGTCGCGGATCGTCGGCCGGTGGGGCCAGCAGGTCACCGGGGCTCAGGTCGCCCGGGCGGACGCGCTCCTCCCACGGCACCCACTGGGGCGCCAGCAGCGCGGTGGGACCGGGCACCAGCACCACTTCGCTGATGGTGACGTGGTCGGCGCCGGGATACCCGGCCACCACGACCGCCCACTGCCAGCCCTGGTAGCCGGTCAGCACGGCGAGGAAGCGGTGCGTCGCGGCGGCCGGGTCCTCGAACGCCGAGCCCAGATACTCGCCCACGGCGTCGGCGCCGCTGAACTCCTCGATCGCCGCGCGTGCGGCGTCGCCCGCACCGAGCAGCAAGGCTTCGAGCGCAGGTGACCGTTCCGCCTGTGGCTCGACCTGTTCGGTGACTTCGGCGACCGTGTCCGTTCCTGTGTCCATCGATCGCAATTATTGCCTGACCATGCCCACCAGAGCCACACCGGTCGCCTTCCCACGGCAGCCGTCGCGGTAAGGGACAATCTAAGTCGTGCCTTCCCGGGACCCCCGATACCACCCACCGCGGCCGCCGTCGGACGGCGAGCACCCCGGCATGGCGAACTATCCGAGCGACGGTGGCGCAGGTTCCAACGGCCGGCGGCAGCACCCGCCGTCCGGGCCGAGCGCCAACAGGTGGCTGCCGCCGCTGGACGAGGACACCCCCCGGCGCCACACCGATCCGCCGCCCCGGACCCGTTCGGGCGTCGGTTCGTCGGCAGGCGAGAAAGTGACCGTCACCCGCGCCGCGGCCCAGCGCAGCCGGGAAATGGGCAACAAGATGTACGACCTGGTGCACCGGGCCGCCACCGCCGACGGCGCCGACAAGTCCGGGCTGACGGCACTGACCTGGCCGGTGGTGGCCAGCTCGGCAGTGGACGCCGCGATGGCGGTGGCACTGGCCAACACGCTGTTCTTCGCGGCGGCCTCCGGCGAGAGCAAGGGCAAGGTGGCGCTGTATCTGCTCATCACCATCGCCCCGTTCGCGGTGATCGCCCCGCTGATCGGTCCTGCGCTGGACCGCCTGCAGCACGGTCGCCGGGTGGCACTGGCCATGTCGTTCGCGCTGCGCACCGTGCTCGCGGTGGTGTTGATCGCCAACTACGACGGCGCCACCGGCAGCTATCCCTCCTGGGTGCTGTATCCGTGTGCGCTGGGAATGATGGTGCTGTCCAAGAGTTTCTCGGTGCTGCGCAGTGCGGTGACCCCGCGGGTGCTGCCACCGACGATCGATCTGGTGCGGGTGAACTCCCGGCTCACCATGTTCAGCCTGCTGGGCGGGACGATGGCAGGCGGAGCGATCGCCGCCGGCGCCGAATACCTGCTCAACATGGCCGAACTGCCCGGCGCGCTGTACGTGCTGGTCGCGGTCACCGTGGCCGGCGCGGTGCTGTCCATGCGGATTCCCAAATGGGTCGAGGTGACCGCCGGTGAGGTGCCGACCACCCTGAGCTACCACGGCGGCGGCACCGAGGTGTTGCGCCGGCCGGCGACGCAACGGCAACCCTTGGGCCGCAACATCATCACCTCGCTGTGGGGCAACTGCACCATCAAGGCGATGGTCGGGTTCCTGTTCCTCTATCCGGCGTTCGTGGCGAAATCGCACGGCGACGGTGGTTGGGAGCAGCTGCGCATCCTCGGGCTGATCGGCGCGGCGGCCGGAATCGGTAACTTCGTCGGGAACTTCACCGCGGCCCGGCTCAAACTCGGCAGGCCCTCGCTTCTGGTGACCCGGGCCGCCATCGCGGTCACCGTGATGGCCCTGGCCGCCGCCGTGTTCGGGAATCTGTTGGTGGCCGCCCTGGCCACCCTGGTGACCTCGGGCGCCAGCGCGATCGCGAAGGCATCGCTGGATGCGTCCCTGCAGGACGATCTGCCGGAGAAGTCGCGGGCATCGGCGTTCGGCCGCTCGGAATCACTGTTGCAGCTGGCCTGGGTGCTCGGCGGGGCGACCGGGGTGCTCATCTATCCGCAGCTGTGGATCGGGTTCACTACGATCACCGCCGTGCTGATTATCGGTTTGGCCCAGACACTGGTGAGCTACAACGGCGGATCCCTGATACCCGGCTTCGGCGGCAATCGCCCGGTGCTCGCCGCAACCGAAGGCGGCCCGGTGGCCGCTTCGTCGGGACGCCGATGAAGCGCGTACTGGCTGCCCTGTTGGCGGTGGCGCTGTTGGCGTCGGCGGGCACCGGATTGCTGGTGTGGCAGCTGAGCCGGCACGACGGCACCAGGCTTCCGGAGATCAGCGCCTACTCGCACGGTGAGTCGGTGCGCGTCGGCCCCTACCGGTATTGCCAGGTGCTCGATCTCGACAACTGCGAAATTCCGCAGACCACAGGTGCTTTGGCGGTGAATTCGCGCAACCCGTTGCAGCTGTCGGTGCCGTCGTCGATCGCACGGGCACCCTGGTGGCTGATCCGCGCCTACGAAGACGCGCCGTCGCCAGTCGTCTCGGAGTTCCGGCCGGGCACCACCTTGGCGGTCACCATCCCCACCGTCGACGCGCGATTCGGCAAGCTCACCGGGATCGCGGTCCAGGTGCCCACCCTGGTGCGCGATGAGGCGGGCAACGAGTTCCCGCTGCCGCACGCCGAGTGGTCGGTGCGCACCGTCTGGAACTAGACCGGCGGGGTCCCGTCGCCAAAAGGTCTGCCGCCCAGAACTTCCCGACCGTGCGGCGTGTTCCAGCCGGACAGGTCGGGCCCCTTCGGCACGATCTGGGTGGGGTTGATGTCCTTGTGCACGACGTAGTAGTGCTTCTTGATCTGATCGAAGTCGATGGTGTCGCCGAAACCGGGCGTCTGGAACAGGTCGCGGGCGTACGCCCACAGCACCGGCATCTCGGTCAGCTTGGACCTGTTGCACTTGAAATGCCCGTGGTAGACGGGATCGAAGCGGGCCAGCGTGGTGAACAACCGGACGTCCGCCTCGGTGATGGTGTCACCGACCAGATACCTTTGTGCGCTTAACCTTTCGGATACCCAGTCCAAGGCGGTGAACAGCCGGTCATAGGCGGCGTCGTACGCCTGCTGGGAGCCGGCGAAGCCGCACCGGTACACGCCGTTGTTGATCTCGGTATAGATGCGCCTCGCGACGTCGTCGATCTCGTCGCGCAACGGTTCCGGATACAGTTGCGGCGCCCCGGCGCGGTGGTAGGCGGTCCATTCGGTGGAGAAGTCCAGGGTGATCTGGGCGAAATCGTTGGTCACGACGGCGCCGGTCGGCACGTCCACGATCGCCGGCACCGTGATGCCCTTGGGGTAGTTCGGGTCACGCTTGAAGTACGCGTCCTGCAGGCGTGGGATCTGCAGTACCGGGTCGACTCCGCCGGGATCCAGATCGAAGGTCCAGCTGCGCGCATCGTGGGTGGGCCCGCAGTAGCCGATGGACAAGGCGTCCTCCAGCCCCAGCAGGCGCCGCACGATGATGGCGCGGTTGGCCCACGGGCACGCCCGCGCCACGATCAGCCGGTAACGTCCCGGCTCCACCGGGAAACCGTCGCGGCCGTCCGCGGTGATGCGGGTGGTGATGTAGTTGGTGTCGCGGTTGAACTCCCCCTGCGGGCTGACGTAGGCCATGGCCCCAGTGTTCCCTGTCGAGCGACGAAAACTCGACGCTCAGGGAAGAGAACTACGCGTCGAGTTCGCGGGCGACGGCCTTGACGACCTCGGACACCCGGCGGGCGACCTTACGGTCGGGGTACTTACCCTTGCGCAGCTCGGGCTGGATAGTGCTCTCCAGCAGGGTGATGAGGTCACCGACCATGCCGTGCAGCTCGTCGGGGGTGTGCTTGTGCTCGACGGTGACCGCCTCGCGGCGCGTCTTGGCCAGGCTCGGCGGCGGGTCGATCAGCTTGACCTGCAGCGCCTGCGGGCCTCGGCGACCGGCAGCAAGACCGAACTCGACCTTCTGCCCGGCCTTGAGACCCTCGACACCCGCAGGCAGCGCCGAAGAGCGGACGTAGACGTCCTCGCCGTCCTCCTGGGACAGGAAGCCGAAGCCCTTCTCGGCGTCGTACCACTTAACCTTGCCCGTCGGCACCGCTGTTCACCCGCTCGTCTCTAGATCACATAAGTAATGCGTCCCGCCTGCGCAGGACGCAACGCAGCCGATCTTATCTCCCCTCACCCGATCGCTGCGCTCCCACCCAACGGGATCGGTAGTCTGTGGTGACCGCTGGAGGAAAGATGCGCCTGATCCTGAATATCGTCTGGTTGATCTTCGGTGGGTTGTGGCTGGCCTTGGGCTACCTACTGGCCGCCATCATCTGTTTCGTCCTCATCATCACGATCCCGTTCGGGTTCGCGTCGCTGCGTATCGCGCTGTACGCGCTGTGGCCGTTCGGGTACACCGTCGTCGACAAACCGGGCGTGCGCCCCGGCGCCCTGATCGGCAACGTCATCTGGATCATCGTGGCCGGAATCTGGTTGGCCATCGGGCATCTGGTGAGCGCCGTCGCCATGGCCATCACGATCATCGGCATCCCGCTGGCACTGGCCAATCTCAAGATGATTCCCGTGTCGCTGATGCCACTGGGCAAGGAGATCGTGCCGGTCGACGAAGCACGACGGGTGACCGGATGACCCTGACCGATCTCGGCGTGCCCGCCCTCCGCATCAGCCGCCCGGCGCCCACCGCGGGCCCACTGATCGACACCTTCGGCCGCATCGCCACCGACCTGCGCGTATCGCTGACCGACCGCTGCAATCTGCGCTGTACCTATTGCATGCCGGCCGAGGGGCTGGACTGGCTGCCGGGCAGTCAGCTGCTCAGCGCCGCCGAACTGAGCCGTCTGCTGCGGATCGGCATCACCCGGCTGGGCATCACCAACGTCCGGTTCACCGGAGGCGAGCCGCTGGTCTCACGAAATCTGGAAGAGATCATCGCGGCGGCTGCGGCCCTGCGGCCCCGCCCCCAGATCGCGATGACGACGAACGGCATCGGACTGGCCGCCCGGGCTGCCGGGCTCAAGCAGGCCGGCCTGGACCGGGTCAACGTCTCCCTGGACACCGTCGACGCGACGCACTTCGCCCAGATCACCCGCCGCGACCGGCTCGATGACGTGCTGGCCGGGCTGGCCGGCGCCGCGGCAGCCGGGCTGGCCCCGGTCAAGGTCAATGCCGTGCTGGACCCGCGGACCGGTCTCGACGATGTGGTGCCGCTACTGCGCTTCTGCCTGGAGCACGAGTACCAGCTGCGGATCATCGAGCAGATGCCGCTGGACGCGGGCCACGAGTGGAGCCGGGACCGGGCGATCGGCGCCGACGCGGTGCTGGACACGTTGCGCCGGTACTTCGACCTCCGGCCGGATCCGGCCCCGCGAGGTTCGGCGCCGGCCGCTCTGTGGCGCGTCGACGGCAGTGCGGCCACCGTCGGGATCATCGCGTCGGTCTCGGAGGCTTTCTGCGGGGCCTGCGACCGGACCCGGCTGACCGCCGACGGTCAGATCCGCAACTGCCTGTTCTCCACCGCCGAGACCGATCTGCGCGGACTGCTCCGCGGAGGTGCCGGTGACGACGAGATCGAGACCGCGTGGCGGCAGGCGATGTGGGCCAAGGCGGCCGGGCACGGTATCAACGACCCCAGTTTCGTCCAGCCGTCCCGGCCGATGAGCGCGATCGGCGGCTAGCGGTGACACCGACCGCTGCCGGCACACCGATGACGGTCACCGTGCGATATTTCGCCGCCGCACGGGCCGCTGCCGGAATCGAGACCGAAACGTTGCAGCTGCAAAAAGAATTGACGCTCGCAGCTCTCGTACAGCAACTCTCGGCCCGGGGTCCGGAGTTGGCCAAAGTGCTGGCACGCTGCTCTTTCCTGTGCGACGAGGTCGCCGTGCGCGATCTCGACCGGCCGCTCAAAACAAACCAAACGGTCGATGTGTTACCCCCGTTCGCGGGCGGATAGTCGTGATTTGCGTCACATAACGAAACGGTCACAACGAGGCCAACCCGAGGTTCTGCGCCGAGAACACCTGCGAAAACGCCCGAGCGGCCTGCACCTTTAAAGTCCTCATAAGATTTGCTGCCTGTGAAAACGCCGAAAACGCATCGAAGTGACGCATGCCCGGCGAACCGATACCGTCTTGTCCCAAGCCATTTGACCTATATCGAGTGGCCCGCTGTGCCCACTACGCCGAGCTCCATCCACCGGGCACTGCCACCAACGAACCAAACCTTGGATGGAGGCGGGGGACCCACCGGTCCGCCGAAAGCAGACCAGGGCTCCCGAGCCCTTGGGGTGAAGCCGGCGTCGGAAACGACGCAGGCCGGACAACCTCTCCAGTCCGAACCCGACAGCTGACCTCGCAGGCGTTCACGAGAGGACTGTCTTTACGCATGAGTGGACGGCACCGTAAGCCCACGTCAACCTCAGTTAGCGTTGCCAAGATCGCCGTCACCGGCGCTGTTCTCGGTGGCGGAAGCCTTGCCCTTGCCGGCCACGCCGGTGCCGCCACCGACGGCGAATGGGACCAGGTCGCGCGCTGCGAATCCGGCGGCAACTGGGCCATCAACACCGGCAACGGCTACCAGGGCGGCCTGCAGTTCTCGCCGGGCACCTGGTCTGGCCACGGCGGCGGTGAGTACGCTCCGGCCGCTCATATGGCCTCCAAGGACGAGCAGATCGCGGTCGCCGAGCGCGTGCTCGCCACCCAGGGCAAGGGTGCCTGGCCCGTCTGCGGGCGCGGCCTGTCCGCCGCGACGCCGCGCAACGTGCTCGCCGAGCCCGCTCCCCCGCAGGCGCTGGACAACCCTCTCGTCAACGGTGAGCTGCCGCCCCCGCCCGCGCCTGAGCCGGCCCCCTTCGACGCGCTCTCCGCGCCGCTGCCCGACGCTCCTCCTCCGCCGCCCGCACCCGAACCGCTGCCGCCGGCCCCCGATGTCATCCCCGCCGTCCCCGTCGATGCGGTGACCCCCGCGCCGGCCGATCTGCCGCCTGCACCGCTCGACGCGCCGGCACCTGCACCCGTCGACGCCGCACCGCTCGACGCGCCGGCACCTGCACCCGTCGACGCCGCACCGCTGGACGTGCCGGCCCCGGCTCCGGCTCCGGCCGACATCGTCAACGTCGACAATGTGGTTCCCGACCCGGCACCGGTCGATCCTGCCGCGCAGCCGGCGATCCAGGCCGCCAGCTGGGATGCCGCACCGGCACCTGCCGATCAGCCTCAGGTGTGGGCGCTGCACGGCGCCCCGATGCCGCTCGACCCGGTCCTGCCGGCCCCGACCCCCGCCCCGGCGCCCGCGCCGGTCGCCGCGCCCGATCCGCTGGCCCCGCTCGGTGCCGTCAATGTCCCGCAGCCGGCCTATGACGTCGCCAACCAGGCGATCTCGGGCCAGCTTCCGACGCCGGCCGAGGGTGTGCCGCACCTGATCAGCCCGGACAACCTGCCGCCGGGATCGACCATGGATCCCAATGCCGACGGCAACGAGAGCCCGAATGTCAGCTACCTGCGGCAGCTGTGGCACGCCGTGCAGAACCAGGACATCACCGGTAAGGACGCACTGATCGCGATCACCACCCAGCGGTCGATGAACAGCCCGATCCCGGCCGAGATCCCGGCCCCGCCGAACGCTCCGGCGCCGGCGGCACCCGCCCCGGCCGATCCGGCGCCGGCGGTCCTGCCGACGCCCTGACGACGCTTCCACGACAATGGCTGTATTCCGCGCAGGAATACAGCCATTCGTCGTTGCGGGCTCAGGCCGAGTTGACCCACTCGTCGGTGCCGTCGCCGAAGAACTGGTGCTTCCACACCGGCAGCCGGGCCTTCACGCGGTCCACCAGCTGCGCACACGTCTGGAACGCGGCGCCCCGATGGTCGGCGGCGACGGCGACGGTCAACGCCGCATCGCCGATGTGCAGCACACCGATGCGATGGCTCACCGCGACCGCCCGCACCCCTTGGGCCTCGCCCGCCACCTCTTCGACCACCGCGGTCAGCGTCTGCAGGGCCGACGGATGCGCGGAATACTCCAGCCGGGTGACCGAGCGGCCGCCGTCGTGATCGCGCACCACACCGGAGAAGCCGACCACCGCCCCGGCCGCCTCATGGGCGACCAGCGCCTCGTGTTCGGGCAGTGAGATCAGATCCTCGGTGAGCGCGACCCGGACGACGACGGCGCTCACTGGGCGTGGTCCCCGCCGCGCAGTTGGTCCAGCGCGTGCTCCAGAACGCCGTCGAGCACGCCGAGACCGTCCTTCACGCCGCCGGTGGAACCTGGCAGGTTGACGATCAGGACCCCGTCGCGCACACCGCACACACCCCGCGAGAGCACCGAAGTCGGCACGTGCGGCAGTCCGGACCGGCGGATGGCATCGGCCAGGCCGGGGATCTGGTAGTCGACGATGTTCGCCGTGGCATCTGCGGTGCGGTCGGTCGGCGAGATGCCGGTGCCCCCGGAGGTGAGCACCACATCGACGCGCGCCTCGACCGCGGCGAACAGGGCTCGACTGACCGCGACCCCGTCGGCGACCACCACGGGCGGCGCGACCTCGAATCCGCGGGCGGTGAGCCAGTCCACGATCACCGGTCCACTGCGGTCCTCGTAGACACCGGCGGACGCGCGGGTGGACGCGACGATGACCTGAGCCGTTCTCATCGGGTCCAGGTACCCGTCTTGCCGCCCTCTTTGTGCACCACCTGAATCCCGTCGATGCGGGCGGCCCGGTCGACGGCCTTGATCATGTCGTACAGGGTCAGCGCGGCCACGCTCACCGCGGTCAGCGCTTCCATCTCGACGCCGGTGCGGTCGGTGGTGCGGACGGTGACGGTGATGCTCACCTCGGTGCTGCCGATGGTGAAGTCGACGTCCACACCGGTGAGGGCAAGCTGGTGGCACAGCGGGATCAGGTCACTGGTGCGTTTGGCCGCGAGAATGCCGGCGACCCGGGCCGTGGCCAGGGCATCGCCCTTGGGCAGCCCGCCGCCGGCGATGAGTTCGACGACATCGGCACGGGTCTGCACCGTGCCGACCGCTACGGCGGTGCGCTTCGTCGCATCCTTGGCCGTGACGTCGACCATGTGGGCGGCGCCCGACTCGTCGAGGTGCGAGAGCCCGCTCACCTGACTACTTGTTGATGACGGTGACCGCGTGCAAGAACGGCAGATCCTCTGCCGGCAGCGGGAAGGTCACATCGCCGAACGGCGAGAGGGCACCCGCGCGGTCGGTGGCGAGCTCACTGACGGCGTGCTCACCGTCGGCCACCTCGGGCCAGCCATTGTCGACGTACTGGTTCTTCTTGTCAGCCACGACTGCCATTGTGGCAGGTACTGCGCGCCGGAGCGAGACCGGTGGCCGTCTCACCGCTCTGCCCCGCAGGAAGCTGCTTTACGCTGGTCAGCGATGAGCCAACACGGAGCGACCGGGGGATCGATGCCGACCGTGCCCCTGGGTGTCTGGTTGGCCGACCTTCCCGACGACCGTCTGATTCGTCTGCTGGAGTTGCGACCCGACCTCACCCAGCCGCCACCGGGCACGATCGCGGCGCTCGCGGCCCGCGCCCAGGCACGCCAGTCGGTGAAAGCCGCCACCGATGCGCTGGATTTCCTGCATCTGGCGGTGCTCGACGCGATGCTCGCACTGCAGGCCGACACCGGACCGATCCGACCCGAGGCGGTCGTGGAGTTCCTCGGCTCCCGGGCCAACGCCAACGAGGTGCAGGCTGCGCTGACCGACCTCACGGACCGCGCGCTGGTGTGGGGCACGGACGCCCTGCGCGTCACACCCGAGGTGGCCTCCGGTCTGCCGTGGTTTCCCGGACAGGCCAGCCAGGCCGAGCCCGATCTGGATCCGGCGACGATCACGGCACTGCTGGCCGGTATCGACGAACCCCAGCGCGAGCTGCTGGTCCGGTTGTCGGAGGGCTCGCCGGTGGGGCGCACCCGCGACGCGGCGCCCGGCACGCCCGCCGACCGGCCGGTGCAGCGGTTACTCACCGCCGGGCTGCTGCACCGCATCGACACCGACACGGTGATCCTGCCGCGGCTGGTCGCCCAGGTGCTGCGCGGCGAACTGCCAGGTCCGGTCGGGCTGCACCGCCCGGATCCCACCGTGCACAAGACCAAGCAGGCCGACGCCGACTCGGTGGCCGCCGGCGCGGCGATCGATCTGCTCCGCGAGATCGACCTGGTACTCGAAACGCTCTCGGCCACACCGATTTCCGAACTGCGGGCCGGCGGCCTCGGGGTGCGCGACGTCAAACGGCTGACCAAGCTGACGGGTATCGACGAACAGCGACTGGGGCTGATCCTCGACATCGCGGCCGGGGCGGGCCTGATCGCCTCCGGTGTCCCCGATCCACTTCCGCCGGACGGCAGCGCCCCGTACTGGGCCCCGACGGTGGCCGCCGACCGCTTCGTGGAGGCCACCACCGCCGCCCGCTGGCAGTTGATCGCCGCCACCTGGCTGGACCTGCCGTCGCGGCCGGGACTGGTGGGCACCCGCGGTCCGGACGGCAAACCCTACGGTGCGCTCTCCGATGCCTTGTACTCCACCGCGGCACCGCTGGATCGACGGCTGCTCCTGGCCACCCTGGCCGAGTTGAAGCCGGGAGCCGGGGTGGACGCCGCCTCGGCGGCCGGCGCCATGATCTGGCACCGTCCGCGCTGGGGTGCCCGGCTGCAGCTCGAGCCGGTCACCGACCTGCTGCGCGAGGCGCACGCGGTGGGCGTGGTGGGGCGCGGTGCCATCGCCACCCCGGCGCGGGTGCTGCTCGCCGGCGGTACCGACGACGAGGTCGTCGCCGCGATGGACAAGGCGTTGCCCGCACCGCTCGACCATTTCCTGCTGCAGGCTGATCTCACGGTGGTGGTGCCCGGCCCGTTGCAACGGGACCTGGCCGAACAACTGGGCGCGGTGGCCACCGTCGAATCGGCGGGCGCGGCGATGGTCTACCGGATCAGCGAGGCGTCCATCCGGCACGCCCTGGACTCCGGGCGTACCGCCAGCGAGCTGCACGCGTTCTTCGAACGACATTCGAAAACGCCTGTGCCCCAGGGGTTGACCTACCTGATCGACGATGTGGCCCGCCGGCACGGTCAGCTTCGGGTCGGGATGGCCGCATCCTTCGTGCGGTGTGAGGATCCCGCCCTGCTGGCCCAGGCGGTGGCCAGCCCGGCCACCGAGTCACTGGAACTGCGTGTGCTGGCACCGACGGTGGCGGTCTCGCAGGCACAGATCGGCGATGTGCTGGCGGTCCTGCGCGCCGCCGGCTTCGTCCCGGCGGCCGAGGATTCCTCCGGTGCCGTCGTCGATATCAGCGTCCGCGGGGCCAGGGTGCCCGTGCAGGGCCGGCGCCGGACGTACCGACCGCTGAGCGCACCCGCGGCGCAGACACTCGCCGCGATCGTCGCCGTGCTGCGCAAGGTGTCCACCGCGCCTGCCGCAGGGCAGCGTCTGGACCCCGCCGGGTTGATCGCGCAGCTGCAGCAGGCCGCACTCAACCAGCAGCCGGTGGTGATGGGTTACGTCGACCCGGCCGGGGTGGCGACCCAGCGGGTGGTCGAGCCGATCAACATCCGCGGCGGCCAGCTGACCGCCTTCGATCCGGCCGCCGGACGGGTCCGCGAGTTCGCGATCCATCGCGTGACGTCCGTGGTGTCGGCGGACCCTGGATAATGGACGGGATGATCTCCGCGCATGAAGGCCGCTCATGACTGACGGCCCCTTGATCGTGCAGTCCGACAAAACGGTGCTGCTCGAAGTCGACCACGAGCTCGCCGGCGCCGCCCGCGCGGCCATCGCGCCGTTCGCCGAGCTCGAACGTGCCCCTGAACACATCCACACCTACCGCATCACCCCGCTCGCGCTGTGGAATGCGCGCGCGGCCGGACATGACGCCGAGCAGGTGGTCGACGCGCTGGTGAGCTTCTCCCGGTACGCCGTACCGCAACCACTGTTGGTGGACATCGTCGACACCATGGCCCGGTACGGCCGGCTGCAGCTGGTCAAGCATCCGGCGCACGGCCTGACCCTGGTCAGTTTCGACCGCGCAGTGCTCGAAGAGGTACTGCGGCACAAGAAGATCGCCCCGATGCTGGGCGCACGCCTCGATGACGACACCGTCGTCGTGCACGGCAGCGAACGCGGCCGGGTCAAGCAGATGCTGCTCAAGATCGGTTGGCCGGCCGAGGATCTCGCTGGTTACGTCGACGGCGAGGCGCACCCCATCACCCTGGAGCAGGACGGCTGGGAGCTGCGCGACTATCAGGAGATGGCCGCGGACTCGTTCTGGGCCGGCGGCTCCGGTGTGGTGGTGTTGCCATGTGGTGCCGGTAAGACGCTGGTGGGTGCCGCGGCGATGGCCAAGGCCGGGGCGACGACGTTGATCCTGGTCACCAACACCGTCGCCGGGCGGCAGTGGAAGCGCGAGCTGATCGCACGAACCTCGTTGACAGAGAACGAGATCGGCGAATACTCGGGCGAACGCAAGGAGATCCGGCCGGTCACCATCGCGACGTATCAGGTGATCACCCGCCGCACCAAGGGCGAGTACAAGCACCTCGAGCTGTTCGACAGCCGTGACTGGGGCTTGATCATCTACGACGAGGTGCACCTGCTGCCCGCGCCGGTCTTCCGGATGACCGCGGACCTGCAGTCGCGCCGCCGACTGGGACTGACCGCCACGCTGATTCGCGAGGACGGCCGCGAGGGCGATGTGTTCAGCCTGATCGGCCCGAAACGTTATGACGCACCGTGGAAGGATATCGAGGCCCAGGGCTGGATCGCGCCCGCGGAGTGCATCGAGGTGCGGGTCACCATGACCGACAACGAGCGGATGCTCTATGCGACGGCCGAACCCGAGGAGCGGTACAAACTCTGTTCCACGGCGCACACCAAGATCGCCGTCGTGAAGTCGATCCTGGAACGCCACCCGAAAGAACCCACCCTGGTCATCGGCGCCTACCTGGACCAGCTCGACGAGCTCGGTGCGGAACTGAACGCCCCGGTGATCCAGGGTTCGACCAAGAACGCCGAGCGCGAGGCATTGTTCGACCAGTTCCGCCGGGGCGAGATACGGACATTGGTGGTCAGCAAGGTGGCGAACTTCTCCATCGATCTACCGGAAGCATCTGTGGCCGTTCAGGTTTCGGGCACCTTCGGGTCCCGACAGGAGGAGGCGCAGCGACTGGGCCGGTTGCTGCGGCCGAAGGCCGACGGCGGCGGCGCGGTGTTCTACTCGGTGGTCTCCCGCGACAGCCTGGATGCCGAGTACGCCGCGCACCGGCAGCGCTTCCTGGCCGAGCAGGGCTACGGCTACATCATCAAGGACGCCGACGACCTGTTGGGACCGGCGATCTAGGCGTCCAGCGCACCCGCGGCCACCGCTGCCGCATTGATCCGGGTGAGCACCTTGTGCAGGTGCTCCAGTTCGGCGAGATCGACACCGAGGCGGGCGACCACGGCGGGCGGGATGTCCAGCGCCCGGCGCCGTAACGCACGGCCCTCCGCCGTGAGCTCGACGTGGGTGGTGCGCTCATCGGCACTGCTGCGGGTGCGGGTAATCAGCCCCAGCGCCTCGAGCCGCTTGAGCATGGGTGAGATGGTGGCCGGTTCCAGCTGCAGAAGAGCGGCGACCTGCTTGACCGACAAGGGAACTCCGTCGGCGTTGGCGTTGTCCCAGAGCGCCAGCATCACCAGGTACTGGGGATGGGTGAGGCCGAGCGGTTCGAGCAGGGGACGGTAGACCGCGAGCACGGCACGGTTGGTCACCGCCAGCGCGAAGCACACCTGACGCTCCAGGGCGAGGGGATCGACATCTTGGGTCGTGGTGGGCATGGCCACAGTGTACTACTTGATTAGTACACTAACCATTAGTGTACTATCTAAGTAGAACCCGGCACCGACCGTAGGAGCCACCATGACCGCGTCCCAGCCCACCACGTTGCAGTACCTCGCGTACGCCTATGGACGGCGCCTGCCCGACTCGATGCGTGAGTGGGTGGCCAACGACCTGGCCGGCCCGGGTGCGATCCGGCGGCACATGATCCGGTACTCGATTCCGCCGCTGTTCATCCTGGCCCCCCTGTGGCTGCTGCCGGCGTCGCTGTATGTGCATCTGGAGATGACGGTGCCCATCTATTTCTGGGCCGTGGTGATGGCATTCGTACTCAACAAGATCTGGCGCAGACACCGCCTCGCTCAGCACGGCCTCGACCCCAACCTGGTCGACTTGGCCAACCGCGAGCGCAACGCCCGCCTGCACGAGGACTACGCCCGCCGCTTCGGCCCCCGTCCCGAATCGGCGAAGTGGCAGTCCAACTCAAGTCCGTTCTGATTCTCAGACGTGCGGCCCGACGGGCTTGACGACGGTCAGCAGCACCGCCGAGTCCGCCAGCGCGTCCAGGCGGTGCCGGGTCCGCGGGATGACGAGGTGATCGCCGGGCGACCCCTCCCAGCTCGCCTCGGCATTACTGAGCCGGACCCGGCCTTCGATCACGTGCAGGGTGGCCTCCCCCGGGCTCTCGTGCTCATCGAGACCGTGCCCCTCGATCAGCGCGATGAGGGTCTGCCGCAGGGCGTGCTCGTGGCCGCCGTAGACGGTGTGTGCACTGCGACCGCTGCCGGCGGAGCGGGCTGAGGCCAGTTCTTGGCGGGCAAGGGCCGTCAATGAGATCTTCTCCATGAGACCCGATGCTTCCACTTCCGGGGCCTCCGCAATCCGAGAAGCCGCAGTTGGACCGAACTCAGGCGCGAGATGACGGTGCCGCGCCTTCGCCGCCTCTCGTGTCGGACAGCGCCGCTTTGGCGTGGCGCGAGATGTCGTCGGCGATGATCTCCGGTGCCCCGTCGAGCACTCCGTCCACGGCCAGCCGGGCGACCACCGCGGGATCGGTCTTCTGGTCGGCCGGGATGTAGGTGACCATATCGGTGTCCATATAGCCGACGTGCAGGGCCGACACGCTCACCCCGCGCGGGGCCAGCTCTTCGCGTACCGCGTCGGTGAGCGCCCAGGCCGCCGCCTTCGCCGAGGCGTAGGCACCCGAGGTGTGCGGGTGCAGCCAGGACAGCACCGACAACACATTCAAGATGGCGCCACCGCCGTTGCCTTCGATGATCGGAGCGAACGCACGGATCACGTTGAGCGTGCCGAAATAGTGCGTCTCCATTTCCAGCCGCACATCCTCGATCGGCCCGATGAGCAGATTGGCCCGGGTGGACACCCCGGCGTTGTTCACCAGCACCGTGACATCGGCGGCTATCCGGGCGGCTCGGCGTACCGACGCCGGGTCGGTGATATCCAGCTGGATCGGGATGACGCCGGGCAGGTCGACGGTCTCGGGCCGCCGCGCCGCGGCGTACACCTTCGCGCCTCGTGCGACCAGTTCGATGGCGAGCTGTTTACCGAGCCCGCGGTTGGCGCCGGTGACCAGCGCCGTGATCTTCTCAGTCATAGCGCGCACAACGCCCGCACCGCCGGGTTCGGTACCTGACCGTTGTGAGGAATCGCCTTCCAGCTGCGAGCACACCGATCCTGGCCGGGGGCATGCTCCGTGCCGAGGATGAAACCATGCGACGACATCTGCACACGTCGGTACTGCCCACCGCCGCGGCCCTGGCGGCGGCCATGGGGGTCGGCCGGTTCGTCTACACCCCGATCCTGCCGATGATGACCGCCCAGACCGGGCTGACCGCCCACTCCGGCGGGCATCTGGCGACCGCCAACTACCTCGGCTACCTGGGTGGGGCCGTCGCGACGATGTTGTCCCCGCGGTTGGCCCGTTCCGGGCCGGCGTGCCGGGCCGCACTGGTGGCGATCGTCGCAAGCATGACAGCAATGCCGTTGACGCTCAACCTTTTTGCTTGGCTGACCCTGCGCACCCTGGCCGGCTTCGCCAGTGCGGTGGTGTTCGTCATCGCGGTCAACACCCTGCTGGAACGGCTCCCGGAGAAAGCCGGCTGGGGGTTCGGCGGGGTGGGCGCGGGGATCGCGCTGTCGGCGGTGCTGGTGCTCGCCCTACCCGCGCACACGGGCTGGCGTACGGCGTGGTGGTCGGCGGCCGCGCTGGCCGCGATACTCGGTGCGCTCGGCGTGCTGGTCCACCCGCAACCAGTGACCACGACGGCCGCCACCGCGCGGGCGCGGACGCATCGGGGCTCCGCCGACTCCCCGGTCGCTTCGCTGCTGCCCACCAGCAGGGCCGGCAGTACTCGCTTCCTGCTCCTGTTCACCGGCTACGCCCTGGAAGGCATCGGCTACATCATTGCCGGCACCTTCCTGGTGGCGGCGGTGGCACAGCACTCCCCCGGCGCCCTGGGTAACAGTGTCTGGCTGGTGGTGGGGCTGGCCGTCATCCCGTCGGCCGCCCTGTGGGCGCGGCTCGGCAAGCGGCACGGGCAGCCGGCCATGCTCAGCGTGGCACTGGGGCTGCAGGCCGCCGGGATCGCGCTGGCCGGTCAGGGCAGCGTGGCCGCCAGTCTGACCGGCGCTCTGCTGTTCGGGGGCACCTTCATCGGGGTGAGCACACTGGCGATGGCCGAAGGCAGGTTGCTCGGCGTCCGCGGCGCGGTGGCCGTCCTGACCGTCGGCTACTCCGTCGGTCAAATCCTGGGGCCGCTGCTGGTGGCCCCGCTGCTCGACGGCGGCTACCGGCCCGCACTGTTTGCATCGGCGCTCATCGTGTCACTGGCCGGGCTGGCGACCGCTGCGGTATGGATCATCGGCCGGAAGCCACGCATCAGCGTCGAGCACTCCCAAATCGCCTGTATCACGTGTGAATTCGTCGATGACGGCATGGACGATCGGATTGGATTCACCCCGGCGCCACACCAGTGACCACGTCCACACCGGGGTGGGTCCCACCACCGGCCGGCGCACCAGATCGCGCGGCAGCACGTCGTTCTGCCCTTTGGGATTGTTCAGCACGGGCCTGCCCAGGTTGCGCACATGCTCGAAGAACGTCGGCCCGGTGACTCCGCCGTCATCGGTGCGCATCACCCGGGCCCCCGTATCGGCGGCGAACTGCTCGGCGTAGCGGTTCCAGGACGACCAACTCGCGGTGTCCGTATCGACCAGCGCGACGGTCTCCTTGGCCGCTACCGGCGATTCATCGCTGCCCGGACACAGGGCGTAGAGCCGATCGACGCCCACCAGTCTGGCCTCCAGCGCCAGCGCATCCAGGTCGGCGCCCTGCACCCAGCAGATCGCCAGATCCAGGCTACCTTCGGCCACCCGGGCCGCCTGGGTGTGCGACGGCATCACCCAGGTGTCCACCCGAAGCCGCGCCACCCCCGCGGCCCGTTCGGCCCAGTCGACCGGGCACCAGTTGACGTAGCCGATGCGCACGGGATCGGAGACCACCAATCCCGCTGCACTCCTGCGTAATTCGTCAGCCTGCTCGATCAGTGCCCGCGCACCGGGCAACAGCGCGGCCCCTGCCGCGGTGAGCGCAACCGAACGCCGATCCCGGTCGAACAACTGGATCTTGAGCTCACGTTCGAGCACCTTGATCTGCTGCGACAACGACGGACCCGCGATGCGCAGCCGTTCGGCGGCGCGGCCGAAATTCAGCTCCTCGGCCACGGTGACGAAGTACCGCAATTGGCGCAGCTCCACCGGAGAAAGCCTAGTAGGCACCACCTTGCACCAGGGAGGATTGCCGTCCTGCCGAGACGGCATCGTGGGCGCGATCCTCGCGTTGAGCTCGGTGACAGACCCGCTCAGAAAGGCAGGATCATGAACACTCCCACCACCCGCGTAGCGATCGTCACCGGCGCCTCCCAGGGCATCGGAGAGGCACTGGTCGCCGGCTACCGCAAGCTCGGCTACGGGCACGCCGATTTCACCCGCCCCGACGGCACCGTGCTGGCCCTGATGCTGGGGGTGGCACTCACGCGCGACGGGGGCGACTGGCGGATCGCGCAGTATCAGGTCAGCGCCGTACCCGCTTAGCCGAGCGCCGGGATGACCTCGCGCTCGAACAACTCGATACCGGACCGGTCATACGCGGCCTCGGGGAAGTAGAGGATGGCGTACTCGCACCCGAGGTCGCGCAACCGCGTGAGCCGCTCGATGACCTGTTCGGGGGTGCCGGTCGCCGAGTCGGGTGAGGCGACATTGGCCAGCATCGCGTCGACGGCGGTCGCATCGGCCTTGCTGACCTGACGGGCCCGGATCCGGGCCAGCCGGTCCTTGACCTCGGCTTCGGACTGCCCGATCACGGCGTTGAAATTGGCCGAGCGCACGATGGCGCCGTAGTCGGTGCCGACATCGCGGCAGTGGTCGGCCATGATCTGGGATTTGCGGGCGAACTCCTCAGGGGCCGAGCTGAAGTTGGTGTACCGCGCGTACTTGGCCGCGATCTTCAACGTGACCTTCTCGCCGCCGCCGGCGATCCACAGCGGCGGACCACCGTCCTGCAGCGGCTTCGGCGCCACGATGGCGTCGTTCACCTGGTAGTACTTGCCGTCCAGGGTGGCGCGGCCGTCACGCCAGGCGTCCCGCATGATCTGCACGCCCTCGTCGAGCCGGCCCAGCCGTTCGCCTGCGGACGGGAAACCGTAACCGTAGGCCCGCCACTCATGCTCGTACCAGCCGCCGCCGATACCCATCTGGGTGCGCCCGCCGGAGATCACGTCGACGGTGGCCGCAACTTTTGCCAGGTAGGCAGGGTTGCGGTAGCTCATGGCGGTGCACATCTGGCCGAGCTTGACCCGGCTGGTGGTCGCGGCCAGCGCCGCCATCAACGACCACGCCTCATGGGTGGCCTCGTCGGTGGGCACCGGGACGGTGTGGAAATGGTCGTACACCCACACCGAATCCCAGCAGCTCGCATCGGCATGAGCAGCCAATTCGCTCATCAGCGGCCAGTGTTGTGCGGTGGGGATGTCGACGAGATCGAGCCGCCAACCTTGCGGAATGAAGAGTCCGAAGCGCATGCATAGAAACTGTAGGCCCACCGCTTTGTTATCTCGTCTACACTCTAGGGAAATTGTTCGCTACATCAATGGGTGAGGACTGGCCATGACCAACTCGACGCGCCGCTACGCGGCGGCCGTGGCGGCGGCCTTCGCACCACTGGCTGTCGTTTCCGTGATCACTGCCGCACCGAGCTCCGCCGAGTGCGGGGCCGATCAGTCCGAGTTCAACGGCAACTGTGTCTCGTCGAACTGCAAGAAGACCGAGGTCCGCGACTCCGGCACCGGTGAATGCCGCAGCGCCCTCTCGGCGGCACTCGGTAAGGCCCAGCCCCGCCAGGTCGCGCAGGTCAGCCCCGAACAGTGGAACAACGCCTACCACGTGGCACAGCAAGCCAACGTCCTGCCGTCGGGTGTCAAGGCCACCAAGGACGTGTTCAGCGTGGTGAACTCCGCGATCGACGTACCGACCAGCGTCATCGGCGGCGTGAACGATCTCGCGTACACCGGTTTGCTGTTCAGCCAGATCGGCGGCGGGGCGGGCAACCTGCTCGGGGCCACTGCCAAGAGCGCAGCCGCTCCGGTCAGCGCGATGGGCGCCATCGCCGACGCCGCGCAGGCGCTGCCGTCCCCGAAGATCGGGCTGCCCAAGGTCGGCCTGCCCAAGGTGGGGCTGCCCAAGATCGGGATGCCGAAGCTGTTCTCGGCCTGCCTGCCGGTGAAGTTCGTGTTCTTCCGGCCCTGCATCTGATCCCACACTCTTTTCGACTGGCCGGAAACCTCAGGGTTTCCGGCCAGTCGTCTTTTCACGGTCGGTACAGGGCGGCGACGTCGCGCAGACTGACCTTGAGCGCCGGATTGCGGGGCAGCGCGTCGACGACCACCACCCGCACCGGGACACTGTGGTGCGGCAGCGTCTCACGCACCAGGTCCAGCAGCGCCGCCGGATCCGGCGCGGGGGCACCCGGGATGACTTCCACGGCGGCGAACGGCACCTGGCCCAGCCGGGCATCGGGGACCCCGACCACGCAGGCGTCGCGCACACCGGGATGGTCCACCAGCACCCGGCGCACCGTCTCGGGCAGGATCTTGAATCCCCCGCGGTTGATCGCACCGTCGGCGCGGCCGTGCAGGGTGATGAAACCGTCGGAGTCCATGGATGCGATATCGGTGGTGCGGATCCAGTCCGGGTTGATCGACGCGATCCGCGCTTCCAGCAGGCCCTGGCGCCCCGCCTGCAGTTGTTCTCCGGTATCCGCGTCTATGATCCGTACTTCTGTGTCGGGCAACGCTTTTCCTGAACTCAATCGTTTGGCGGCACCGAACTCCCGATACAGCTCGGGCGTCCACGCGCACACCGATCCGGCGAATTCCGTTGCACCGTAGGCCAACAGCACCGGAATGCGGTAGCGCCCCTCGAATGCATCGCGCACCTGCGGATCCAGCGGACCGGAAGCGCTGACGATGAACTGCAACGAGGCCAGATCCGCGGGGTCGAGGTCGGCGTCCAGCAGCATCCGCACCACGGTGGGTTGCACCCCGGCCCGTTGCAGCCGATAGGTTTTCACCACCCGCACCCACTCCTGGACACTGAATTTCTCCAGCAGCACCATGCGCTTGCCGATATAGGCGCCGGTGACCAATTGGCACACCCCGCCGATCCCACCCAGCGGCCAGTACACCAGCTCAGGCGGATCGTCGGCTCTGGCCTGCCCGCCGGTCACGCTGTACACCGCGCGTTCCAGCACACGGGCCGCAATGGCCTGCCGCGTGGGCGGCCCGGTGGTGCCGCTGGTGAGGACGTGCACGCCGCTGCGGCCCGCAACGGTGTCGACGTGACTGCGCGCCACGCCTTCCACGAGCTGCGCGCCGCTCACCGAGATCCGCACGCCGGCGCTGCCTGCTGCCGCCGCGGCGGCCACCACCGGCGCGGTCCAGTCCTCGTCGTCGGCCAGCACCGCGGGCAACCGGAGTTTCGCGATATCGGCGGCGATGGCGGCCGGGGATTGGAACGAGTAGATCATCGACACCCAGCGGCGCGCCGCCAGCAGGCCGATGATCGCGGCGGCATGCGGCCAGCGGTTGCGCACCACCAGCCCGATCGGCGCACCGGCCGACACACCGGCAGAGCCCAGCGCGGCCTCGACCGCGGCGGCCATGGCGGTGACTTCGGTGCCGGTGTACCAGTGCCCGCCGAATTCGATACAGGGCCGGTCAGCGTAGCCGGTCACCCTTGCCGCAAAGGTTTCGGTAAAGCTTTCGGTCACATGGCCACGGTAGCGGTCCCGCGAAAACCCCACGCCGACACCGACACGTTCGGTATACACAGGACCGCTGGTATCACCTATCGGGTTGGGGGGTCTGATGTCGATGAACCATGGCGGCACACGGGTGCGGCGGTCGGTCGCGATGTTGTGTGCGGTGTTGTGGGCGTTGGCGACCATGTGGATGGCGGGCGGCGTCGCCCACGCCGACGGGACATCGACGAAGGACTCCACACACAGCAGCGCGTCGGAGGGTGGTTCGTCCACGCCGAAGCCTGCCAAGCACGACAAGCCGACGGCCGATCCCACGGCCGCCGGGGAGGGCGCCGCCACCGGGGAATCGAACACCCAGAAGTCCAACACCGAAAAGTCCAACACCGAGAAATCCGACACCGAGAAATCCGGCACCGAGAATTCCGACACCGGGAAAGCCACCGCCACCGATCCGCCCACAACCCGCGGCACCCACAAGCACGGCACCTCACGCCCGGCGGGTAAACCCAAGACCGCGGCGGCGACGACGGACACCACGTCAAGTCCCAAGTCCGACACCAAGCCCGACACCAAGGCGGATGCCACACCGGCCGCGACAACGCCGGCCGATGGCGACGCGGCGCCGAGGACGACGAAGGCCAAGACCGTCACGGTCAGTGCCGCGGCAGCCACTCTCGCGGCGGCACCCACGGCCGCGAAGGTCGCCACCGCATCGGTCACACCGTCGGCCACCGCATCGGTGCCCAATCCGATCAAGCAGATCGCCCAGTTCGCCCGCCAGATGACCGGGCTGGCCAATGACCTGGCCTTGATCGCGGTGTCGCTGGTGAACAACCTGGCCGCGGCGGCGGCCAGCACCATCGGCCCCAAACCGTTCTTCGGCCTGCCGTACAACATCGCCAAGACCGTCGCCGGCACCACCGCGATCGCGGCCAAACTGCTGGACGGCACGCCTTTGGATGCCGTCAGCGAGGGACCGTACAAGGTGAACTACGGTGTGCCCGATCTGCTGGCCTGGCTCAATCCGGTGAAATCACCTGCGGGAGCCAATCTTCCGTTCACCGGGATGTCAGCCGACCATCCGCTGCCGATCATCCTGCTCAACGGCACCAGCGCCACCCAGGGGGTGAACTGGAGCGTGGGCGCCCCGGCGCTGGCCAACGCCGGCTACACGGTCTACACCTTCAACTACGGCAACACCACGACCAATCCGTACTTCCCGGTGCAGGCCACCACCGATATCCGCAAGTCCGCGCAGGAACTCTCCGACGAGGTGGACCGGGTACTCAACGAGACCGGTGCGGACAAGGTCATCCTGATCGGTCACTCACAGGGCGGCGGCATCATGCCGTCGTACTACATCAACAATCTGCACGGGGACGAGAAGGTCTCGCAGTTCATCGGGATCGCGCCGAGCAATCACGGCACCAATGTGGACGGGCTCGTCGATCTGAAGAACATCCCCATCCTGGGGCCGGCACTCGCGCCGCTGATCTACCGCATCGTCGATCTGTTCGGTGCCGCCTGGACCCAGCAGGTCGTCGGTTCGCCGCTGCAGCAGGAAACCTACGGCGCCGGTGACACCCGGCCGGGCGTGCTGTACACGACGATCGCGTCGAAGTTCGACTGGGTGGTGACGCCGTATACGCAGCAGGCGCTGGCCGCCGGCCCGAACGTCACCAACATCGTGCTTCAGGATCTGTACCCCAACTACAACGCCGGGCACCTGGGCATCGTGTTCTCCGCCCCGACGTGGACCGCCGTGTTGGGTGCATTGGCCGCGAACCCGGCGGCGAACGTCGCGCCCACGACGGCGCTCGCAGCCTGACCCGACGGCCGAAAAATTGACATCAGCGGCCACGAGATGGCCGAAAGTCGCTCGCGTACACCGGACCGTCGGCTATACCCATACCCAAGGGTATTGCCCATGGGGGTCGGGGGAGGCCACAGTGTCGTCGAGTCGTGTCCGCATGCGCACCTGCCGCTTTCCGGCCGGGCTCGTGGTGATCGCCTGGTTGTTCGCCGCGCTCTGGCTGGCCGGCGGCGTGGCGTATGCCGATGGCACCACGTCGCACGATTCGACGCCGGGCACCTCCCAATCGGGTGACCAGAGCGCCGCGTCGGCAGACAAAACGACTGCTTCTGCAGCCAAACCGACTGCGTCGGAGGAGAAGACCGACACCCCCACGCGGATCGGCAAGCCGCGCGGCGCGCGTAAGCACGGCACCGCCAAGCAGGCCACCGAGACCACACCGGAGGCCAAGCCGGACGCCAAGCGCGGGTCTGATTCCGACGCGAAGGCCGGGATCAAGCCGAAAACCAAGGCCGCGCCGGAACCGGATACCACGCCACTCACCACCACCGCGAAGAAGTCGGGCACCACCGCGACGGCCGCGCCCGCTGACGGCGCCGCTGCCGCCACTGCCGCCGCAGCCCTGAAGCTGGCCTCCCCGGCGGTCCTGCCGTCGACCACCGTCAAGGCGCCCAACCCGATCGCGCACGCGGTCCAATTCGTCCGGCAGATGACGGGACTGGCCAACGACATCGGCCTGCTCGCCGTCACCGTGGTGAACAACCTCGCCGCCGCGGCGGCCGCCACCATCGGCCCGAAACCGTTCTTCGGGGTGCCCTACCACGTGGCCAGTGCCATCGCCGGAACGGCGGCCACCGCGGGCAAGCTGCTGACCGGGACACCGCTGAACGCCGACTCCACCGCCAAGGGGCCGTTCAAGGTCACCTACGGGGTAGGTGACCTACTGAACTACTTCAACGCGGACAAGCCGCCGGCCGGCGCCAACGATCCGTCGATCAAGCTCACTGAGCAGCATCCGCTGCCGATCATCCTGATCGCCGGGACCGCCGCCAACGCGCCCTTCAACTGGAGCGTCGGTGCACCGGTGCTGGCCAACGCCGGCTACAAGGTGTTCACCTTCAACTACGGCAACGTCACGAACAATCCGAAATGGCCGGTGCGCGGCACTGGCGATATCCGCGAATCCGCGCAGGAACTCGCCGACGAGGTGGACCGGGTGCTCGCCGAGACCGGTGCGGACAAGGTCATCCTGATCGGGCACTCGCAGGGCGGCGGAATGACTCCGGAGTACTACCTGAACAATCTCGACGGGGCGGCCAAGGTGTCGCAGTTCATCGGGATCGCGCCGGGCAATCACGGCGCCGATCTGAGCGGGCTGGCCTACATCCAGAACATCCCGGTGATCGGCCGCCCGATCTTCAACCTGATGAACCTGCTGGGCCCGGCTTGGCTGCAGCAGGCCATCGGCTCTCCGTTGCTGGACGAGATCTACGGCAACGGCGACACCCGCCCCGGCGTGCTGTACACGACCATCACCACGAAGGACGACTGGATCGTCACGCCCTACACCAATCAGGCGCTGGACGGGCCCAACGTCACCAACATCATCCTGCAAGACCGCTACCCCAACTTCAACGCCGGACACCTGGGCATCGTCTTCGCCGCGCCGACCTGGGACGCAGTGCTCGGTGCGCTGGCGGCGAACCCGGCGGCCAATGAGGCCCCGCAGGATCAGACCATCGCCGCCTGAAAACGACTGCCCACCAATAAGTTCAGAGCAGTGGTTAGGCTGGCGGCATGGCCCTTTCCAAGGAAGAACGCGAACAGTTCCTCGCCGAGCCGCATATCGCCGCACTGTCGGTCTATGCGGGCGACCACCGCGGACCCCTCACGGTGCCGATCTGGTACCAGTACTCCCCCGGCGGACAGCCCTGGCTGCTCACCGGGAAAGGCTCCCGCAAGCACACGCTGATCGAGGCCGCCGGTCACCTCTCGCTCATGGTCGAGCGCCTCGAACCGTCCGTGCGGTATGTCGCGGTGGACGGTGCGGTCGACCGCATCGAACCGGGTACCGACGATCAGCTGGTCGAAATGACCAAGCGCTATCTGGCACCGGAAAAGGTGGATCCGTACCTGGAGTTCGCCCGCCGCGAGCACGGGGAGAGTGTCGCGGTGTTCCTCAAGCCCCAGCACTGGATCTCCTCGGACCTGGGTGCACTGTGACCATGCTTTCCGACAAGGTCGTCACCTTCCTCTCGGAGGGCACCCGCACCGCCGTATTCGGATGGGTGGCCTCCGACGGCCGGCCGCTGGCGGCACCCGTATGGTTTTTCGTCGACGGCGACGAGTTGGTCTTCAACACCGGCAAGGACACCGCCAAGGGAAAGGCGTTGCTTCGCGATCCGAGAGCCGTGCTGTGCGTTGATGATTCGCAGCCTCCGTACTCCTTCGTCCAGGTTCAGGGAGTGGCCACCCTCAGCGAGGACCCCGCCGAACTGCTCGACACGGCGACCCGCCTCGGTGGCCGGTACATGGGCGCTGAGCGCGCGCGGGAGTTCGGCGAGCGCAACGGCGTCCCCGGCGAACTGGTGGTGCGGGTGCGGCCGACCAAGGTGCACGCCGGGTTCGACGTCGCAGACTAGCCACCGGCGGCCGGGACGCCTCAGAGTCCCAACGCCGCCATCGCACCGTCGACCGCGGCGGTGCGCAGTTCATCGTGCGGGGCGTCGGGGAACTGCAGGCAACAGTCCTGCAGCCCGCCGAACGCGATGACGGCCCGCGTCGACTTCGCCAGCGATGCCCTGGCGCCGAACACCAGTCGGGTGTAGCGCTCCCGCCACGCCAGCAGTGTGTCGATCAGGCCGAGGTCGGCCAGCGTCGTGAGTTCGGCGACCACGAGTACCAGGTCGGCGCGGTACCGGTAGTGGAAGTCGAACCAGCCTTCCAGGAGTTCCCGCGGGGTGGCGCGGGCCGCGCCCCGCCGCCGCTCATAGCCGGTGACCAGCTCTTCGCCTTCGTCCATCAACGGCGTGAGGATGCTGCGCACCAGGTCCTCACGGGAACTGAAGTGGTAGTACAGCGCGGGTTTGGTGATGCCCAGGCGGTCGGCGATGTCCTGCAGGCTGGTGCGCTGCACGCCCTTCTCGGTGAACAGCTCCCGGGCCACCTCTTGGATGCGGTTCTTGGTATCCGACGCGGGCCTGGGCACGTAGCCACCATAGCTGACTTAACGATCGGTAAGCTCGTCGGCGTAAGCTTACCGATCGTTAAGTAAGGAGAGGGCCGTGAACGTACTCATCTCCGGCGCCAGCATCGCCGGGCCGGTGCTGGCATATTGGCTGGCACAGCACGGGATCGACGTCACCGTCGTGGAACGCGCACCCGCACTGCGCAAGACCGGGGGCCACGCCATCGACCTGTTCCGGCCCGCGATGGAGATCTCCGAACGGATGGGCGTCCTCCCCCAGGTCATGGCGCATGCCACCGGGACGACACTGCTCGACGTGCGCAGGCCCTGGGCTTCCCGTCCGGCGCATATCGACTACGTGAAGCTGGCCGGCACCATGTCCGACCGGCACGTCGAGATCATGCGGGACGATCTCAGCGAGATCTACTACGACGCAAGCCGTGACGATGCCGAGTACCTCTTCGGCGACCAGATCACCGCGATCGCCGATGACGGCCGGGTGACATTCGCGCACGGCGGGTCACGGCGGTTCGACGTGGTGGTGGGGGCCGACGGGTTGCACTCGGGAGTCCGTCAGATCATGTTCGGCGACGTGCCCGAACGCTTCCTCGGTGGCTACCTGTCGGTGGTTTCGGTACCGAAATCGTTTGCCCGCGAAGGTGAGATGACCGGCTACTACGAGCCCAACCGGGTGGCGATGGTCTACACCGCCGATCATCTGGACGACGCCCGCGCGGTGTTCGTCTTCCGGCCGGTGACGCCGCTGGCATTCGACCACCGCGACGTATCCCGGCAGAAGAGGCAACTGTGCGACGCCTTCACCGGCGTATCCGGTGAGGTCGACACCTGGCTGGCCGAGGTGGGGCGCACGCCGGCGTTCTACTTCGACGCCATCACCCAACTGGAGATGACCACCTGGTCGAAAGGCCGCGTGACCCTGGTCGGGGACGCCGGCTACTGTCCCGGTCCGGCCGTTGGCGGCAGCACCAGCCTGGCCGTCTACGGCGCCTACGTGCTGGCCGGTGAGCTCGCGCGGGCCAAGGACATCTTGGCCTCCGATGAGCGCCTGCGCGAAGAGCAGATAAGCACGGCGTTCGCGGCGTACGAGGCGATCATGATGCCGTCGGTGGTCGGCGCGCGTGCCTTCGCGGCCACCACGGCGAAGACGATAGTGCCCGGAAGTCGCCTCGGCGTGGACGCACTCGTCGCCGCGGGGCGCGTGATCTCGGTGCTCCCGCTGGGTGTGACGCAGGCGCTGGCGCGGTTCAATCGCAGGGGTGTGCGGCTTTACGACACCATGCCGCTGCCGGCCTGAACGCACGAATCCCCCGGAACCGCAGTGGTTCCGGGGGATTCGCGTCAGACGACTAGCTCTCCAGCGACGCCGGGGGCAGGAAGCGGTCACCGTAGCGGGCGGCCAGTTCCTTGGCGCGGGCCACGAAGGCCGCCTTGCCGACGCCGAGCGGTCCCTCGTAGCCGACGATGAACTGGGCCGAGCCACCGGTGTACGGCGGGAAGCCGATACCCATGATGGAGCCGATGTTGGCATCTGCGGTGGAGGTCAGCACGCCCTCGTCGATGCACTTCTGGGTTTCCAGCGCCTCGGCGAACAGCATCCGGTCGATGGCGTCCTGCAGCGGGATCTGCGCCGACCCCTGCCCATCAACCGCGGCGGTGAACGTCTCGCGCAGTCCGGGCCACAACCCGACCCGCTTGCCGTCGGCGTACTCGTAGAAGCCCGCACCGGCCAGCCGTGAGGGACGGCCGATCTCGATCATCTTCTCGACGACGGCCTCGGCCGGATGCGCCACGTAGGTGCCACCGGCGTCTTCGACGCCCTTGCGGGAGGCGACGGCGATCTTGTGCATGAGCTCCAGGTTCAGCTCGTCGGAGAGCTGCAGCGGCGCCGCCGGGTAACCGGCCTGCGACCCGGCCTGCTCGATCGACGCGGGCTCGACACCCTCGCCCAGCATGGCCAGCGCCTCGTTGACGAAGGTGCCGATCACGCGCGAGGTGAAGAAGCCGCGGCTGTCGTTGACGACGATCGGGGTCTTCTTGATGGCCAGCGTGTAGTCGAACACCCGGGCCAGCGCCTCGTCGGAGGTCTTCTCCCCGCGGATGATCTCCACCAGCGGCATCTTGTCGACCGGCGAGAAGAAGTGGATGCCGACGAAGTCCTCCTGGCGCTTCACGCCGGTCGCCAGACCGGTGATCGGCAGCGTGGAGGTGTTGGAGCCGAGCAGCGCGTTGGGCTCGACGATGTCCTCGATCTCCTGGAACACCTTGTGCTTGAGTTCCTGGTTCTCGAACACGGCCTCGATCACGAAGTCGACACCCGCCAGGTCCGCCGGGTCAGCGGTCGGGGTGATCTTGGCCAGCAGCGCCGCGGACTTCTCCTCGGTGGTCTTGCCACGCTTGAGCGCCTTGGCCTCCAGCCCCTCCGAGTACGCCTTGCCCTTCTGGGCGGCCTCGATGGTGACGTCCTTGAGCACCACGTCGAAACCGGCCTTGGCCGACACGTAGGCGATACCGGCGCCCATCATGCCCGCACCCAGCACACCGATCTTGGTGATCGGCACCGGTGCGATGCCCTCGGGCCGCGAGGCGCCGCCGTTGATGGCCTGCAGGTCCAGGAAGAACGCCTGGATCATGTTCTTGGCGACCTGACCGGTCACCAGCTGGGTGAAGTACCGGCTCTCGATCCGCGCCGCGGTGTCGAAGTCGACCTGCGCACCCTCGACGGCGGCATCCAGGATGGCCCGCGGTGCGGGCATCGGGGCGCCCTTGAGCTGCTTGCGCAGCAGCGCCGGGAACGACGGCAGGATGGCCGCGAGCGCCGGGGTGGCCGGGGTGCCGCCGGGGATCTTGTAGCCCTTGACATCCCACGGCTGCACATGGGCATCCGGGTTCGCCTTGATCCAGGCCTTGGCGGCCGGGATCAGTTCCTCGACCGAGCCGACGAGCTCGTCGACCAGGCCGACCTCCTTGGCCTTGGTCGCGGTGAACCGGGTGCCCTGGCTCAGGATCTCCATGAAGGCCTTCTGGATACCGAACATCCGCACGGTGCGGGCCACGCCGCCGCCGCCGGGCAGCAGGCCCAGGGTGACCTCGGGCAGACCGATCTGCACGCCCTTGACGTCGGCGGCGATGCGGTGGTGGGTGGCCAGCGCGATCTCCAGGCCGCCGCCGAGCGCCGCGCCGTTGATCGCCGCGACGACGGGCTTGCCGAAGGTCTCCAGCGTGCGCAGGTCACGCTTGATGGTCTCGACCTCGTTGAACGCCTCAGCGGCGTTGTCGGGGCCGATGTTGATCATGGCCTTGAGGTCACCGCCGGCGAAGAACGTCTTCTTGGCACTGGCGATCACCACACCGGTGATCTCCTCCTGCTCCGCGAAGAGCCGCTCCACGGCGAGGTGCATCGACTCCTTGTAGTGCTCGTTCATCACGTTGGCGGAGCCGGTCGGGTCGTCCAGGGTCAGGGTGACGATGCCGTCGGCATCCTTGTCCCAGTGGATGGTGTTCTCGGTCATCTTCTTCTATCTCCCTAGACGCGCTCGATGATGGTGGCCACGCCCATGCCGCCGCCGACACACAACGTCAGCAGGGCACGCCGGGCGCCGCGGCGCTCCAGCTCGTCGACCATGGTGCCGATGATCATGGCGCCGGTCGCGCCCAGCGGGTGGCCCATGGCGATGGCGCCACCGTTGACGTTGAGCTTCTCGTCCGGGATGTTCAGGTCCTTCTGGAACTTCAGGACGACCGAGGCGAACGCCTCGTTGATCTCGAACAGGTCGATATCGTCGACCGTCAGGCCGGCCCGGTCGAGCACCTTCTTGGTGGCCGGGGTCGGGCCGGTCAGCATGATCACCGGATCGGCACCGCTGGTGGCGGTGGCCACGATGCGAGCACGCGGGGTCAGCCCCTGCGCGGCACCCGCAGCCTCGGAGCCCACCATGACCAGCGCGGCACCGTCGACGATGCCCGAGCTGTTACCGCCGGTGTGGACGTGGTTGATCTTCTCGACGAAGTGGTACTTCTGCAGCGCCACATCGTCGAAGCCGCCCATCGCGCCGATACCGTCGAACGCGGTCTTGAGCTTGCCCAGGCTTTCCACGGTGGAACCGGGGCGCATGTGCTCGTCCTGATCGAGGATGACCAGTCCGTTCTGATCCTTGACCGGCACCACGGACTTGGCGAAGTAGCCGCCCGTCCACGCCGCCGCCGCGAGTTCCTGCGAGCGGGCCGCATACGCGTCCACATCCTCGCGGGAGAAGCCTTCGATGGTGGCGATCAGATCGGCACCGATGCCCTGGGGCACGAAGCCCACGCGGTAGTTGGTCTCCGGGTCCAGCGCCCAGGCGCCGCCGTCGGAGCCCATCGGGACGCGGCTCATCGACTCGACGCCACCGGCGAGCACCAGGTCGTCCCAGCCCGAGCGCACCTTCTGGGCGGCCAGGTTGACGGCCTCCAGGCCGGAGGCGCAGAACCGGTTGAGCTGGAAACCACCGGTGGTGTCGGGCATGGCAGCGGCCAGGACCGCGGTACGGGCGATATCGCCACCCTGATCGCCGACCGGGGACACGACACCCAGGATGACGTCGCTGATCAGCTTCTCGTCGAGGTCGGGGAAGCGGGTACGCAGTTCGTTGATCAGACCCACAACCAGGTTGACGGGCTTGACCTCGTTGAGGGCTCCGCCGCGCTGCTTACCGCGCGGCGTGCGAATGGCCTCGTAGATGAAGGCTTCTTCGGACATGTGTAGTTCCCTTTCGGGTGGGTGACGGGATCGTCGGTCGGGACGCGAGTCCACTGGTCGCGAAGCCTAACAAAACCGCAAACCAACCTGTTGGTTGGGCGTATGCTCAGCGCCCCGAACACCCACTACACACTCATGCCGTGCGTGGTTCCTCCAGCTCAGCCAGGGTCGGGTAGTCGATATAGCCCTCGGCGCCTGGGGCGTAGAAGGTGGCCACATCCGGCTCGTTCAGTTCCGCGCCCAGCAAAAGGCGATCGATCAGGTCGGGGTTGGCCAGGAACGTCCGGCCCACCGCGACAGCGCTGGCGGCGCCCCATTCGGCGTAGCTCTCCAGCTGGCAGAAGTCGGTGCCCGTCTCCCTACCGGTGTTGAGCACCAAGGTGCCCGACCACACCGCGCGCAGCACGCCGAACTCCCGGGCGCTCGGGTCGATCAGGACGTGCAGGTAGGCCAGTCCCAGCGGGGCGATGCGGTTGAGCAGCGCCTCGTACACGGCGACGGTGTTCTCCTCGCGCATGTCGCCGGCGGAGTTCCCGGGCGAGATACGCAGGCCGACCCGCCCCGCGCCGATCTCGTCCACCACGGCCTCGACCACCTCGGCGGTCAGCCGGGCCCGATTCTCCGGCGAACCGCCGTAGGCGTCGGTCCGCTGGTTGGTCACATCCGATGAGAACTGGTGCAGCAGATAGCCGTTGGCGCCGTGGATCTCGACGCCGTCCAGCCCGGCGTCGACGGCACGCCGGGCGGCGGCCCGGAAATCGGCGATGATGCCGGGGATCTCGTCGGTACGCAGCGCGCGCGGCACCACGAGCGCCTTCTTACCCGACGGGGTGTGGGTGGTCATGTCCGCCGCGATCGCCGACGGCGCGACGGGCTCGATCCCGCCGTTCACCTCCGGATGACCCATCCGGCCAACGTGCCAGAGCTGCATGAAGATTCGGCCGCCCGCGTCGTGCACGGCACCGGCGATCTCGGCCCACTTCTCCTGATGCCGGTCGGTGTAGTTGCCGGGGGTGTTCATATAGGCGCCGTTGGCCACCTCGGAGACGGCGGTGGCCTCCGTGATGATCAGTCCCGCGCCCGCGCGCTGTGAGTAGTACTCCGCGGCCAGATCCGACGGCGTGCCGTCGGCCTGCGCCCGGGACCGGGTCAGTGGTGCCATGAAGATCCGGTTCCGCGCGTCGGTGTCACCGACGCGGATCGGCTTGAGCAGTGTGGCGTCGGGCGCGAGGGTGAAAGCCATGTGCTGGTAAGCGCACCTGGCAGTCGATTCATTCCGCACTGTGCGGCGTTGCACACGAGATGCCATTCTTGACATGAGACCGCAATCTCATTACGGTTCTGCGCCATGGCCCTGACCCCCACCCAGATGAACGACCTGCTCGACGAGCACTTCGGTTTCGAGGCGCGCGATGATATCGACGGCGTGCTGTCCACCCTCACCCTCGATGTCGAACACGACGTGGTCGGCTGGCCCACCGGGGTGGCCCACGGGCGCGACGGCGCGCGGGCCTTCTACGAGACTCTGTTCGCAGATCTGTCCGAGGGCAGTGTTGAGACCGTGCACCGGCTGTACGGCGACGATTTCGTCGTCGACGAATCGCTGTGGCGCGGACGCGCACCCGGCCGGCCGTTCGGCCTGGACGGCCGCAACCGCCCGCTGGAGTTCCGGTTACTGCACGTCATCCAATTCGCCGACGGTGCCATCGGTCGCGAGAACGTGTGGATCGACCTGGCCGCCGTCATCAACCAGTTGCCCCAGGACTGATGGCACGCCCCAACCAGACCTCGCGGACCCGCAGGGATCTGCTGCGTGCCGCGGCCCGGCTGATGAAGGCGGGCCACAAGTTCACCCTCGAGGATGTCGCCGCGGACGCGATGGTGTCGCGAGCCACCGCCTATCGGTACTTCTCCAGCGTGGAGGCGCTCATGGTCGAGGCACCGCTCGACGGGGTTACGCCGAGCCCGGCAGACCTCTTCGAGACCGTGGCGTCCACCGATCCGGTGGAGCGATTGCTGTTGGTGGACACCGCGCTGCACGACATGATCGCCGACAACGAACCGGCACTGCGGCTCATGCTGTCCCAGACCGTGCAGCGGGCGTGCGATGACCATCACGACGACCAGGAGATACCCGTGCGGCAGAACCGCCGCACCGCACTCATCGAGGCGGCCCTGGAGCCCGCCCGTGGGGAGTTCACCCCGGCAGCCCTGTCCACGTTGGCCAAATCGCTGTCGCTCATCATCGGCACCGAATCGATGGTGGTCACCAAAGATGTTCTGCGACTAGATGCTAGCGACGCCCGCCAGGTCAGACACTGGGCCATCAGGGCGCTGGTCGACTCGGCACGCAGGACGGAGGCCTGATCAACTCACCCCGCGGCGGCCACCAACGGATCCAGATGCGGCAGGTGCCCGCACTGGTGACCCTCGCGCACGAGGCCTGCGCCCGCGCACTGACCGACCTGTCCAGCACGGCACCGGCGCTGGACATCGCCGGCATGAGGCACGAAACACGCACCTCCCGGCTGTTCGCGACCTGAGGCTCGCCCGTCACTACGCTCGGTATATGACGGTTTCGTGGCTCCAGCCCTACGCGGTGACGATCTTCGCCGAGATGTCCGCGCTGGCGGCCCGGATCGGTGCGGTGAACCTCGGTCAGGGCTTCCCCGACGAGGACGGCCCGGCCGGCATGCTCAAGGTGGCCCAGGACGCGATCGCCGAGGGCGTCAACCAGTACCCGCCCGGCCCGGGTATCCCGGCACTGCGTCAAGCCATCGCCGCCCAGCGCGCCAGGCACTACGACGTCGACTACGACCCCGACTCCGAGGTGCTGGTGACGGTCGGCGCCACCGAGGCCATCGCCGCCGCCGTGATCGGACTGGTGGAGCCCGGCTCGGAAGTCCTGGTTCTCGAACCGTTCTACGATTCCTACTCCCCCGTCATCGCCATGGCCGGGTGCGTGCGGAAGGTCGTGCCGCTGGTTCCCGACGGCCGCGGTTTCGCCCTCGATATCGAGGCCCTGCGCGCCGCCGTCGGGCCGCAGACCCGGGCGATGATCATCAACTCACCGCACAATCCGACCGGGATGGTGCTCAGCGATGCCGAGCTGAGCGCGATCGCCGATCTCGCGGTGGCCGCGGATCTGCTGGTCATCACCGACGAGGTCTATGAGGCGCTGGTGTACACCGACTCCGACTACCGCAGACACCTGCCCCTGGCCCGCTTCCCGGGCATGGCCGAACGCACCGTGACCATCTCCAGTGCGGCCAAGATGTTCAACGTGACCGGTTGGAAGATTGGATGGGCCTGCGGCGCACCGGAACTCATCGCCGGTGTGCGCGCGGCCAAACAATTCCTGACCTATGTCGGGGGCGCGCCGTTCCAGCCCGCGGTGGCGTACGCACTGGACCACGAGGACGTGTGGGTCCGGGAGCTGCGGGACAGTCTGGAAAGCAAACGGGATCGGCTGTCCGCGGCGCTGACCGACCTCGGTTTCGAGGTGCATGACAGCCAGGGCACCTATTTCCTGTGCGCGGACCCCCGTCCCCTGGGATATCACGACAGCACACAGTTCTGTGCCGAGTTGCCGCACAAGGCAGGTGTGGCGGCCATCCCGATGTCGGCGTTCTGCGCGGGCCCCGACAACACATGGAATCATCTGGTGCGCTTCGCGTTCTGCAAACGCGATGACACCCTCGACGAAGCGATCCGCCGATTGGAGGTGCTGCGGTGAACGCCATCCCGGAACCCACGCTGGCCCGTATCGATGCGCTGCTGGCAGATATCGACGCCGACCTGGCCGCGCACTATCCAGGCGACCGCCCCGAGGCGCAGCCGGCGCACACCGTGTACGTCAGCGCGGCCGACGCCTCCGCGGACACCCCCGCGATCTGGGGGACGGCGGCGCTCGAGCTGCTGGATCGGCACGCCTCGGTACTGCTCGAACTGGGCGACCCCGCCGTCCTGGAGTTGGTGCGGCGCCGGCTGTCCACCGCGCCGATCGCCGATCTGCGGCTGGACTTCGAGGACGGCTACGGCCGGCGCGGCGATACCGTCGAAGATGACGACGCCGTCCGCGCCGGACACACCCTGCGCGCGCTCGGCCTGGGCAGCTGCGGTATCCGTTTCAAAGGGCTGACCCTGGCCGACCGCCCGCGTGCGGTACGCACCCTGGAACTGGTGCTCGACGGCGGGCTACCGGAGGGCTTCGTGTTCACCGTGCCGAAACTGCGCGCGGCCGAGCAGATCACCGCGACAGTATGGCTGTGCGAGGCGCTCGAGCATGCGCATGGGTTACCCGCCCGCGCATTGCGGTTCGAGTTGCAGATCGAGAGTCCGCAGGCGGTACTCGGTGCCGACGGCACCGCCACCTTGGCCCGGGCCCTGCACATGGCCGAAGGTCGTTGCACCGGACTGCATTACGGCACCTACGATTACAGCGCCGCGTGCGGCATCACCCCGCAGAACCAATCGCTGGAGCATCCGGTGGCCGATCACGCCAAGGCCGTCATGCTGGCCGCGGCGGCCCAGACCGGGGTGTGGGTGGCCGACGGTTCCACCCAGGTGAATCCGGTGGGCACCGATACCCAAGTGGAACAAGCGATCCGACGACACCACAGACTGGTGACCCGTTCCCTGGAACGCGGTTTCTACCAGGGCTGGGATATGCACCCGGGCCACCTGGTGACGCGCTGGCTGGCGACGTTCACCTTCTTCCGGACTGCACTGGTCGCCGCGGCCCCGCGTCTGCAGGCCTATCTGGACCGGCGCGGCGGGGCGGTGGTCGACGAGCCGGCCACCGCCGAGGCGCTGGCCGCCGTGGTGCTGCGTGGACTCGACTGCGGCGCCTTCGGTGTCGACGAGGTACTGGCCCAGGCTCCGGGCGCGGACCTCGCGACCCTGCGCGCATTGAAGGCCCGCACGCACTCCTGATTCGCCGAACGTGTCAGAGCGCGGTGTATTGCTTCTCCGGCGGTGCCGCGAACTCGCCCCGCTTGGATGTCCGCAGCCCCAGGGTGACCAGCGACTGCACCGTCAGCGTCGCCGCTGTCACCCCGTCGATCACCGGCACACCGAGATCGGCCGAGATGGCGGCGCACATATCGGCCATCCCCGCACAACCCAGCACGATGGCATCGGAGTCGTCGGTCTCCAGCGCCTCCCGGCAGGCCTCGGTGATGATCTTGCGGGCATCGGGATCGGTCTCCAGGTCCAGCACCGCGATCTCGCACGCATGTATTCCTCGGCAGAACCGTTGCATGCCATAGTGTTCGGCCAGATCGGCAGCCCGCCCCATGGTGCGTGCCAGGGTGGTGACCACGCTGAAGCCGCGGCCCAGATGACTGGCGGTGTGCATGGCCGCCTCGGCGATGCCGATCACCGGTCCGCGGGCCACCTCGCGGGCCGCGTCCAAGCCGGGGTCGCCGAAGCAGGCGATGACGTAGCCGTCCACGCCGTGGGCCTCACCACGCGTGACGGCGTCGAGCAAGCCGGGCACGCTCATCGCCTCGTCGTAGTGACTCTCGATCGAGGGTGGGCCGAATTCTGAGGTGACCCCGACGATTTCGGTTCCCGGACCGGCCACCGCCCGGGCGCACGCCTCGATGCTCGAGGTCATGGCCCGGGTGGTGTTCGGGTTGATCACCCAGATTCGGCTCATGCCACCGATGCTGCCACCAGCGTGTCGCGCTTGGCCAGCAGGTAGTACAGGCCCAGCGCCACACCGCAACCGATGAACCAGCTGTACTGGGCGGCGGTGTGCATGCCGTAGACGCTACCGCCGAGCAATACCGGGAGCACGGCCAGCACCGCCCCGACCACCGTGGCGATCACCGCGCACTTGTTGTAACCCTTGGTGTACCAGTACTTTCCGGACTCCTCCATGGTGAACAGGTCGTCCACCACCACCTTCTGCTTGCGGATCAGGTAGAAGTCGGCCAGCAGCACCCCGAACAGCGGGCCGATGAACGCGCCCAGGGTTTCCAGCGTGTAGTGGATGACCTCGGGGTTGTTGTACAGGTTCCACGGGGTGATGAGCACCGAACCGACCGCCGCGATCATGCCGCCGGCACGCCAGCTGATGCGCTGCGGGCTGACATTGGAGAAGTCGAACGCCGGCGAGATGAAGTTGGCGACGATGTTGATACCGATCGTGGCGATGGTGAAGGTCAACGCGCCCAGCACGATGGCGAAGGTGCTGTCGATCCTGGCCACCGTGGTGACCGGATCGGTGATCAACTCGCCGAACACCGGAAGCGTCAGCGACGCCGTCACCACCACCAGCACCGAGAACACCAGGAAGTTCACCGGCAGACCGAGGAAGTTGCCCTTCTTCACCGCCGCGAACGACTTGCCGTAACGGGAGAAGTCGCCGAAGTTGAGCATCGGGCCCGAGAAGTAGGACACCACCAGGGCAATGGCACCGAGCATCACCGGAACCGAGGACCAGCCCGTGTAGGTGACATCGCCGAGGTTGAGATCGATGGCGCTCCAACCGGCCTTGTGGATCAGGTAGCCACACAGGATGAACATGACGACGTACACCGCGGGCCCACAGAAGTCGATGAACTTGCGGATCGATTCCATCCCGCGCCAGAACACGCACGCCTGCAAAACCCACAGCAGCAGGAAGCTGCCCCAGCCCAGCAGCGACAGCCCGGCGAACCCGTAGTCGTCCACCACCGCGTACGGTGCCAGCCCCGGGAAGAGCTTGACCAGCACGATATCCAGGGCTGCCGAGGCCAGGAAGGTCTGGATGCCGTACCAGGCCACCGCGATCAACCCCCGGATGATGGCCGGGATATTGGCGCCCAGCACGCCGAACACGGTGCGGCAGATGACCGGGTACGGCACACCCGCCAGCTGACTGGGTTTGGCCACCAGGTTGCACAGGAAGTAGACGATGCTGATGCCGACCAGCAGCGCCACCAGCACCTGCCAGCTGGCCAGGCCGAGCGCGAAGAGGCTGCCCGCGGTGACATAGCCACCGACGCTGTGCACATCGGACATCCAGAACGCGAAGATGTTGTAGGAACCCCAGGTCTGGTTGCGCAGCGGGGCCAGGTCTTCGTTGGTCAGCCGCGGGTCGTACCCCGGCTTGATCTCACCACCGCCGACCGGGTGACCGGCCGCTTCCACGATGTCACCGGCGCCGATGACGGCGCCGGGAGGCAGGTCGTTCTTGGGGATGACGGTATCGGTCATAGTCGGTGACGCTAGAAACCGGGTGTTTCCCTGCTGTTTCACCGCGACTATGGACTGATTGCGAAGAAAATATATTGCCAGCTAGGCAAGTAGGCCGGTGTCGGTCGGCAGCGTCGCGATCACGGCGTTGAGCCGCGCTGCGTGGACGTCGGAAGCGGCCAGCAGCCGCGGCGCGTCACCGGCCAGGAACGCCTCCAGCATCTCGCGATGATCGGCGTGCAGGTGCGCGCGATCCTCGGGGCCGACATGGACCATCGACTGCACGGGTTCGGTGACATTCCACGCCGCCTCGAGCATGTGCAGCAGTCGGTGCATGCGTGAGGGCCGGGTCAGAGCGGCGTGGAACTCCCGGCTGCCCCGGTGGTAGGCGACGCCGTCGCCGTCCCGCACCGCTTGTTCCAGGAGATCGTTGACCGCGATCACCGCGAGCCTGTCCTCCTCGGTGGCGTTGGCGACTGCGGCGGCCAGCGATGCGGACTCCAAAGTCTCACGCACGATGTACATCTCGCGTAGTTCCTCGGCGGTCAACTGCGCGACGCTGTAGCCGCCGTTGCGCCGCTGCGCCACCAGGCCCTCGCCGACCAGTGTTTTCAGTGCCTCCCGCACCGGGATCTGACTGACACCGAACACCTCGGCCACCTCGGCGAGCGGGATGGGGGTGCCGGGGGGCACACCGCCGTCCAGGATGGCGCGACGCAATTCGCCGAGCACGGCCTGCTGCGAGGAGCCCGCATGATCGGCCACCAGATGTTCGAGCAGGGCCGATCGCCGTTGAGGCCGCATGCCCGCAGAGTAGGACACCGGTGTTGCAGCCCTGTTTCAGGCCGCTTACAGCGCGGCGCCCACCTCCCAGATGGGCTCCAGCGAGGCAATACCGGTGCGGACCAACGGGCTCAGCACGACATCGGTGGCTCCGGCGTCGAGATAGCGCCGCAGCGCTGCACCGGGAATTCCGTTCTGCTCAGGCTGAGTACTTGTCCCTCACCTGTCGATGCAGGCTGTCCACGGCGGTGTCGAGCACCAGCTTCTTCGCCCGCCGGACGAGGAAATCGGGGATCGGCGCGGCGAGGTCGATGATGAGGTCGAAACGCACCCGGGTCCGGTCACCCTCACGGGTGAGGTTGTATTCACCGTGCTGGCCGCGCTGGGTGCCGGTGTCGGCGGCGTCCCACACCACCCAGTTCACGCCCCAGTGATATTCCAGCAGTTCCCGGTCGGTGAATCCCATGATCTTGAGCGTTGCCCGCACGTGATGCGGGCGACCGTCCGGATGACGGTCGAGCACCTCGGTCTCCCGGTGCAGCGACGACCACGACGGCACCGCGTCGATATCGGCGATAGCGTCCAGTATCTCCTCGGGCAGGGCGTCGAAGACGATCTCCCGCGTTGCCGTGACAGCCATATGGGCAAATGTAATTACCCATTCAGCCTCGCGCAACGATTCTGAAGGCTAATTTTGTCTCAGACGTAAACACATCGTCCCCAATCGATCTGGTCGATCGGGGTGGCGATCTTCGCGTCCCGCGCACGGACTGGTTCGCGTGCGGTGCACGCGCGCCGCAGGCACACCCCGTCAGCGCCGTCACCGACCGTGCCGCACCCGTTGCTGAGATCGACAGAGTCAGTCGAGCAACAGGCCGTGGCGCCTGAGCACCTCCACCGACTCGTGCCGGTCCCGTTCGATGTGGGCGTAGGCGACGCTCTCAGCGAGGCGTTCATTGCCGGTCTCGATGGCGGTGACGATATCGGCGTGATCCTGGTGTGCTGCGACGTTGTCGAGGTCGGAGGTCATGTAGAACAGCCACATCATCCGGCCTGCCAGTGACCGCATCATCGAACGCATCAGCTCGTTGCCGGTCAGGTCGGCGATCACCTCATGGAACTCCGTGCTCTGCTCGGCCACCACGTAGACGTCGCGGGTCTGCAGTCCGCGAGTGGCGTCGTCCAGCGCCTGATGCAGGCGGTCGGTACGAGCACCTGCCGCGACCTGTCGCGCGGCGTATCTCGCGGCACCGACCTCCAGGCAGAGCCGCACGTCGAACAGCTCGTGTACGGTCTGGGCCGTCCACGAATTCACCACCGCGCTGCGCCGGGGCAGGGTGCGCACGAACCCGTCCACCTCCAGCCGGGGTACGGCTTCGCGCAACGGCACCCGGCTGATGTTGAACTCGGTGGCCAGCCGTTGTTCGGCCAACCGCGTGCCCTGTGGATAGGTGCCGCGAATGATGCCTTCCCGCAACGATTCATAGACCATCCGGGACGACAACGACCGCGCGCCGTCCGTGTTCACGCTCGACATGGCCCCTCCTGTCTGGCATGGCGCACCGCGGTCGGCCGGCGGGCCGACTGGTGACGCTACCCGTCGACAGTCCGGCTCGATGATCAGATGCCCAGCATGTCGAGGGTGGCCTGGCCCAGTTCCTTGCGTGAGATGTGTGGCCCCGCGGCGGTACCGGGCGCCTCGCCGGCGGGCATCCCCGGCGCGGCGGCCAGTGAGGCGTCCGGGTTGGGCTGCTGGAAGTAGGCGACGGACTGCCTGCCCAGCGCCGCGGCCGGGCCCTGCGCCCACACCACCCGGTGCGGTGTCGCCGGGAGGATCCCGCCGGTCCAATGTTCGAGCACATCACCGACATTGAGCACCAGCGAGCCCTCGATGTAGGGCACGTTCCACCACTTGTCCTGAGCGAAGACCTCCAGACCGCCGGGTTCGCTGGGCCGGTACAGCAGGGTCAGGGCACCGTGGTCGGTGTGCGTGCCGTTGGGGATCATGAACCCGTCGCCGACGTCGTGGCGGGGCGGGTAGTAGTTCGACGCCAGGTTGTTGAAGTGGCGATCGAACTTGTCGGCAAACCAGTCCTGCCGCAGCCCCAGACCCACCGCGATCAACTCCAGCAGCCGGTCCCCGAGCGACTCCATCTCCCGGTAGTAGCGTTCCCACACCGGCCGCAGATCGGCGGGGCGGTCCGGCCACAGGTTCGGCCAGCGCCATAGCCGGGCCTGTGGGCTGCCGGGCCGGTAGTCGTCGACGGTGTCGAGCCGATTGATCAAGAGCGACTCCATGGCGTTGGGCGCACGGACCGCGCCGGTGATGTCCGGCAGCGGCTCGTATCCCCGGATGATCTCCGGGGATGGGAACGACACCGCCATCTTCTCGTCCACCGGCAGCGCGAAGAACTCCCGCGATGTCGCGCAGTAGTCATCGAACACCCGCTGCGGGATGCCGTGCCCGGTCACCACCGCGAATCCGGTGTGCCGGAAGGAGGCCACCAATTCCGCCGCAACCTCGGCGGCACGGGCTTCGGTCGCACCGGGGCCCACCGAGCCCGTCAGGTCCACGGTGTCGACGTCGACGGTACCGCTGCTGGCTTCGTCGCCGATGCGGGCGGTGGTCATGTACTCCGCGCTCGGGGTGATCTTCGGAACGGCGTTGTCGGCCATGTCGTCTCCTCCTGAGGATGGCAGCGTGATCGTCACTTCGGTGCGTCGATGGTGAGCTGGTTGAAGTTCAACTCGAAAGAGCCGATGTTGTGCGCGTTCTCGACGTTGCCGAGCCATTTCTGCGCGACGACCCAGTCCTTGTTGTAGGCCAGGGTCATGTAGCACCCGGTGGCGCCGTAGGCGTCACCGGCCTTCACGTAGGTGGCGATGTCACCGGTCTTGACCGCGTCGTCGAGCATGCCGTCCACGGCCGGGCTGTCACAGAGGAAGTAGTTGATCCCGCCGGACTTGTCCCAGAAGACGTGTCCCCACATGTACGGGTTACCGCCGTCGGGACCGTTGCTGCCGTCGACGAACGCGTCGGGCCCCTTGGTGGGGTCATTGGGCCAGGAGAATACCGTTGCTGTCGGGTAGGCCTGCGCCGATGCCCGGATACCCATCGTCTGGAGCTGCGCGACAACGATGTTGGCCATCTTCTGGGCGTTCTCGTTACCGGTCGCGTAGCCCAGCGTCATCTCCGTGTTCGGGGGCAGTGTCTTGGCGTACGCCGCCATGACCGTGGGGTCATAGGTGATGTGCTGTTGGTCGGCCCCGCCGGGGATCATGCCCTTGCCGTACATGGTGGTGGCCACCTCGGAGGTGTCCCCCATCACGTCGCTGACCAACTTCTTCTGGTCGATCATCTGCAGGAAAGCCGCCCGCGCCGGTTGGGTGCGGAAGAAGTCCTTGCTGGGGTTCAGCGTGAGCAGGGCTGCCCCGAGGGTCGGCAGGAAGTGGTTTGTCACCGACGAAAGCGACTGGTAACGCTTGAGGTTGGACGACGGCAACGCGTTCACCGCGCCGGCGACGTCACCGTTGTCCAGGGCGAGTTGCAGCGCGGAGACGTCGTTGTACACGGTCAGCCGCACTGTCGTGAACGGCGACTTCTGACCCCAGTACCCGGGATAGGCGGTCAGGTCGTATTCCCGGCCCGTCTCGGCCTTGCTCAGTTCGTACGGCCCGGTACCCAGGTCGTGCTTGCTCAGGAAATCCTGCGCATGGTCGGCGCCGGCGTTTTTCACCAGTCCCGCAGGCGATTCCATCTTGGGCCCGAAGGGTGACGCCAGATAGTCCAGGAAGGCCGAGTTCGGCTCTTTGAGTGTCACGACGGCGGTGCGGGCGTCCGGTGTGGCGACGCCCTGCACGCCTGCCACCATGTACGCCGGACCGCCGTTGACCGCCGTGCGCCGGTCGAAGGATGCCTTGACCGCCGACGAGTCGAACGGGGTGCCGTCGTGGAATGTGACGCCGTCACGCAGGGTGAAGGTGAAGACCGTGTTCTGCGGGTTGACGGTCCACGAGGTGGCCAGCGCAGGGGCGATATCGGGCCGGTCAACGCCGTCCTGGTATTTCACCAGGCCCTCGTACACGTTCTGAATGATCGCCACACCGTTGTTGGCGTAGTAGATGTCGGGGTCGGGCGGCTGGCCGATGTCTCCGTTGAGCCCCAGGACCAGGACACCGTCGGTCGGCGGCTTGGCATCGCCGCCGGAAGAGGAGGTCTTACCGCCGCATGCGGTCACCGCGACGAGGACTGTTGCCGCGCAGAATGCCGCGCTGGCGACGCGGGTGTTCGTTGATGTCACGCGAATCTCCTTGGGATGGTGGCGATTGGCACTCGCGGACCGCGCTTCACAGTGCGATCCGGGGATCTGCCATGGCTTGCAGGATGTCGACGGCGGCGTTGGCGACGATGTACATGGCTCCCAGCAGTAGGGTGACCCCCGCGATAGCGGGGAAGTCATCGACCGGGATGCTGGCGGCGAGATAGTTCCCGATGCCCGGCCAGTTGAAGATCTGTTCCACCACAACGACACTGGCGAACATGAAACCGAGTTGCAGACCGGCCATCGACAGGGCCGGGTTGATGGCGTTACGCAGGACGTGGCGCACCACCATCGCACCCGCGCCCAGACCTTTCATCTGCGCACTGCGTATGTAGTCGGCCTTCATCGTCGACTCCAGACTGGAGCGCAGTATCCGGCCGATGGCGAGTGCAGGCGCGATCGCCAGGGTGGCCGCCGGCAGGATGAGATGCTGCAATCCGGTCCACCACTGCGCGGGGTCGGCGCCCAGGATGCTGTCCAGCAGAACCAGATTGGTGGGTCCGGTGGTCGGCCCGCGCCCACCTCCGGGCAGCCAGTTCAGGTTGCGGTAGAACACGATCAGGGCGCCCATCGCAATCAGGAACGGCGGTGCGCACCCGGCGATCAGCAGCGCCCCGCGGTACCAGGAGGTGCCGGGAATCCGGATCGCCCCGGACAGCGCGAAGAGCGCCGCCAGGCACAGCGCGATGCCGAACGCGCACAGCACCAGTTCACCGGTGGCCGGCGCGAACGTCGCGAGATCGGCCCATACCGGATCGCGGCTGCGCATCGAGATGCCGAAATCGCCGTGCAGGGCGCGCCACACATAGCTGAGATACTGCGCGGTGAGTGGGCGGTCCAATCCCAGCCGGTGGCGGGCCTCGGCGACGGCATCCGGTGTGGCGTTGGCGCCAAGATAGGCCTTGACCCCATCACCCGGGCTCATCATCTGGAGGACGAACACCGCCGCGGAGAGCACGGCCAGCAGCAACACGGCCCAGCACGAGCGGCGAATGATGAACCTGGTCATGAGTTCTCACCCAGTACCTTGCCCAGGGCATCGCCACCGAGGTTGGCCACCAGGCTGAGCAGCAGAATGGTGACCGCCGGGATCACCGGCACCCACCACTCGCTGAGCAGTTGCGGTAGCGCAGCCGCCGTGTCGGAGCCGAGTTCGGGCGCGGGCTCACGTTGCCCCAGTCCGAGAAAGGACAGCCCGGCCAGCAGCAGGACCGCGTTGCCGATATCCAGGCTGGCCGCCACCACCGAGGTGGGGACCACGCCGGGCAGCAGGTGCCGCAACACCAGGCGCGGCCGACCCGCCCCGGCCAGCCGCGCGGCTTCGACGTGCGGCCTGGCGGCCAGCGCGCGGACCTCCCCGCGCACCACGCGGGCGTAATACGGCCACCACACGATCGAGATGGCGATCAGCGTGTTGGTCAGGCCGGGTCCACGGGCCGCCACGATGGCGATGGCGACCAGAGTTCCGGGCAGGGACAAGAACAGGTCGGTGATCCGCATCAGGATGCCGTCCACCCACCGCCCAGCCGCGCCGGCGACGAGTCCGATGGTCCCGCCCACGATCAGACCGACAGCGACGATGACGAGCGCCGACAGCCAGCTGGTACGCATGCCGATCAGGGTCCGGCTGAGCACATCTCGACCCACCCCGTCGGTTCCGAGCAGATGTGCCGGCGTGAACGGCGGCAGGTTCAGCTCACCGACGGGTTGCACCGGGTCGAACGGCGCGAGCCATGGGACGACCACCACCGACGCGGTGACGACCACGAGTACGGCCACCATCGCCTGGTTGCACCTGCCGCGCACGCCGGGCATCTCGATCGGCAACGGGGAGAACCGTCGGCGTTGCACGGTGACCGCGGTCATGTCCGGACCGCGGGCGGCGGGCACATCCGGGCGAACGCCTCGTAGATCTGCCGAGGCTGGGCGATCCATACTGAATCACGCTGTGCGGCAATATGGTCCAGCGCACGGGTGATGTGGCGCAGCCGAAATGGGGCGCCCGAGATGAACGAGTGGAGCACGATGCTCATCACGATTGGTCTGCCCTCGTCGGATTCCCGTAGCTCTTCGAACTCGTCGACGATCATGTCGGCGAACTCGGCGGCGCCGACATGCCTGCCGATCATCGAGGTCGAGTCGTTGAGTTCCAGCGCGTACGGAATCGACAGCAGCGCACCAGCTGACGAGGTCAGCCACTCCGGCTGATCATCGCGGCGCAAGTCGAGTAGATACCGGTAACCGGCCCGGATCAGGTTGTCCACCGTACTGGGGGTATGGATCAGCCAGGGTGTGGACCATCCGCCCGGCGGTGCGCCCTCGTGGTTGTCGATGGCCTGGGCAACCGAGGTCAGGTAGGCCAGTTCCTCGTTCTCCTGCAGTCCGTGCAGCGAATCGGAGTTCGACACCCCGTGTCCGACGAATTCCGCGCCGGCAGCGCGCAGGGCGTCGGGCACCGCAGGTACCGTGCCGTAGAGCATGGTGTTCAGCAATGTGGTGGCCGGGATACCGAGATCGCCGAGTCGCTGCAGCAGTCGGTACACGCCCACGTTGTTGCCGTACTCGCGCCAGGCCCGGTTGACCGCGTCGGGGGCTGGTATGTCGGGCAGCAGATTCTCTGCGTAGCCCTCGTCAGGCCGGTAGTCCTCGACACCGACTGCCACATAGACGGCCAGCGGCGCGCCTCCCGGCCAGCGCCCCTGCACCCGCATCACTTCACCCATCTGTTGATTCCGACATCGGCGGCGGCGGCTCGATCGACGACCTCCCGGTAGAGCGGCAGCACCTCCCTGGCCGCGGTCTGCGCCTCGATCAGGTCCGGCCGGCGGGCCGCGAACAGTTCACGTGCCTCGTCCAGGAGGGCCTCCTGATCGACCCTTGTGAGCCGGCCGGCCCCGGCCACCAGCACGCCGTCGACCATGGTCGCGACCACATCGGAACCGTTCTCGCAGTACACAAGTTGGCCCGCGACATCGTTGCGCGGGGTGAAGGTAGGCGTGTGCAGGTCCAGCATCGCGAGATCGGCGAGCCGGCCGGGCGCGATGGCGCCCAAGGTGTCCGGCAGTCCCATCGCCTGGGCGCCGCCCGCCCAGAGACAGTCGAGCACCTCGGTGGCCCGGGGCCAGCGGTCGCTGTCAGGATCGGTGATGTTGTGGATCAGGCCGGCCATCCGCACGACGCTCCACATATCGACGGCGTCGTTGCAGATCGCCTCATCAACACCCAGCCCGACTGGAATACCGCGATCGAGCATGGCGCGCAACGGCATCACCCCGCTGCCCAGCCGCAGATTGCTCACCGGGTTGTGCAGCACCGTCGACCCGGCCGCCGCAATGAGATCAAGATCGGCATCGTCGACCCACACGGCGTGGATGACATTGGTGTGCTCGTCGAGCAGGCCGAGATCGGCGGTGTAGCGCACCAATGAGCGACCTGCGAAGCGGGCCTGGTGCTGACTCAGCACCCGTTGGGTCTTGGTCTCGAGCATGTGCGCGAACAACGGGGTGTGGTGCCGGTGGCTCAACTGGACCAGGGCCTCGAAGTACGGCACCGAAACCCGCTGCGGTGCCGAGATGGACACCGCGGCGCGCAGCCGCCCGTCCGCCGCGCCGTGCCAGCGGCTGAACAGATACTCGTAGCAGTTCAGCAGGTCAGCGGCCGCCATCGGGGCGGGGGCGTGCACGGCGTCACGCCACGATGTGGCGGCCGCAATCTCGCCCAGAAAGGGCAGTTTGTCGGCGTCGGGCAGTTCGGGTTGGTCCAGAGCCACCGTCGCCCGGATCCCGCTGTCGGCGTATGCCGCGAGCACGGCATCGATCGCGTCCGGCTCCGGGCCCGGCATCAGGAACGCGTCGTCCTGCACCGAGGTGGTGCCGTGGTTCAGCATCTCGATGGCGCCCAGCATGGTGCGCAGGTAGATCTCACGCGGCGTGGGTCGCAGCGCCTCGTCGGCAGGCGACTCGAACAGCATGAAGAGCTCCAGCGGCAGGCTGGGCAGCGAGCCCTTGAGGTGGTTGGCCGGCGAGTGGAAATGCGCGTTGATCAGGCCCGGGATCACCAGGTGCCGGCCCGCGCCGGCAACCACGCGTGCGTCCGGCGCAGCGAGTGCACGAGCGTCCGATCCGATCGCCGCGATGAGCGGCGCGTCCACGAGGAGATCGGTGGGTGCCCGAGTCGGCCCGGCACCGATCCAGAGGTAGACATCGGTGAACAGCGTCTGGCGGGTCACCGCCGTCTCACCGACAGGAAAGCTCACACCGAAGACGGTATACCGTTTGCCGTTTCAGGCATGTTAGAGACAGTGACGTTTGAGTTTCACAGCAGCTCAGGAGCCACTCGCTCAGTCTGAGCCTTCTAAACAGTATGCAAAATGACTTATCCGGCCTTCTGCCTTCGCAGCACTTCCTTGCGCAGCCCGTCGGTGGCGACGTCGAGGGCGCCCTTCATCACCTTCTTGAGGATGAAGCCGGGCAGCGGGATGGCGAGTTCGACGGTGATGTCGAACCGCACCTTCGTCGCCTGACCCTGCGGGGCCAGGGTGTAACTGCATTTCTGCGATTTCAGCTGGCTCGCCTTGACCAGCTCCCAGCTGACTTTGTCCGGCTCCCAGGTGTACTCGACGGTCAGTACGTCGGTGATGCCGACCGTCTTGATGGTCTGCTTCACCACGCGGGGGCGGCCCTCGTCGTCGGTGTCGATGACCTCCGCCTTCTGATACTGCGGTGACCATGTGGGGGTCGACTCGACGTCGGCGACGACGGCGAAGATCTCTTCGGGTGTCGCTTCGATGACCACTTCACGGGAGTCACTGGTTGCCATGGGGTGACCATAGCCACCCGCCACCGGCCGGCGGTCACAAATCAGCGCCTCGATGTCGTGCAGAGTTCACAATCTGATGGAAGCATCGGCCGAGTGGCCGCCACCTTGCCAGACAACCCGCAGACCATCGCCTATCCCGCGCCGGGCGCCCGCCCGCATCGCCGTGACGGCGATCCGCTCGAGCCGCACGTCATCGTCCTGTTCGGGGCTACCGGCGATCTCGCCAAGCGCAAGCTGCTCCCCGGGATGGCGTACCTCGATCAGTCCGAGCTCGCGCCCAATATCCAGGTGGTCGGGACCTCCCTGGAGGACCTCACCGACGACGAGTTCCGCGCGCTGGCCAAAGAGGCCATCGAGAAGTTCGGCACGCACAAGCTGACCGATGAGCAGTGGGCCAACTTCGCCAAGATCGTGACCTATGTGCCCCAAGGCGCGGGCCCGGAGGCACTGGCCGCGGCGGTCGCCGACGCCGAGACCAGGCTGGGCGGCAATGCTCAACGGCTGCACTACCTTTCGGTACCGCCCAAGGCCGCGCGTGCGGTGATCACCATGTTGCGCGAGGCCAATCTGGTGGAACGCTCGCGGGTGGTGATGGAAAAGCCGTTCGGCACCGACCTGGCGAGCGCGGTCGCGCTCAACGATTTCGTGCACGAAACCTTCAAGGAACGCCAGGTCTTCCGCATCGACCACTTCCTGGGCAAGGAAGCGGCACAGAACATCCTGGCGTTCCGGTTCGCCAACGGCCTCTTCGAACCGATCTGGAACCGCAACTTCATCGACCATATCCAGATCGACATCCCGGAGATGCTCGGCCTGGACGAGCGGGCCAACTTCTACGAGAGCACCGGCGCGTACAAGGACATGGTGGTCACCCACCTGTTCCAGGTGATGGCCTTCGTGGTTATGGAGCCTCCGACCGCGCTGGAGCCCCGGGCGATCAGCGAGGAGAAGAACAAGGTCTTCCGTTCCATGCTGCCGATCAAATGCAGCGACGTGGTGCGCGGTCAGTTCGCCGGCTACCGCGAACTCACCGGTGTGGCAAGGGATTCGGACACCGAGACGTTCATCGCACTGAAGGTCGGAATCGACAACTGGCGGTGGGCCGGTGTGCCCATCTACCTGCGCACCGGCAAGAAGATGGCCGAAGGTATGCGCATCATCTCGATCGCCTTCAAGGAAGCCCCGCGGACGATGTTCCCGGCCGGCTCCGGTGTCGGCTCACAAGGACCGGACCACTTGACCTTCGATCTGGCGGACAACTCCAAGGTGTCACTGTCGTTCTACGGCAAGCGCCCGGGGCCCGGGATGAAACTGGACAAGATGTCGATGCAGTTCTCGACGACGGAGATCGCGACGAACGGCGACGTGCTGGAGGCCTATGAACGGCTGATCCTGGACGCCATGCGCGGCGACCACACCCTGTTCACCACCGCCGAAGGTATCGAATCGCTGTGGGAGCGTTCGACACAGCTCCTGGAGGACCCGCCCCCGGCCAAGGTCTACCAGCCCGGAACGTGGGGCCCGAACGCCATCCACCAGCTCATCGCGCCGAACGCCTGGCGGCTGCCGTTCGAGCGAGCCTGGCGCGAAAAGCCCGAGTAATCCCCACCATCGGAGCACGACGAGCATAGTTCTGCTCAGCGTGATCTCATCTCATCAATGCGAACGCTTGCCGCGCAGTAAGCTCGTCCTATGACACCTGCCGAGCCGGAAGCCCAGCCGGACGTCGACCCGAACGCGACACCCAGCGGTACCGGTTGCCTGGAATGCGATGCGGCGGGCGGCTGGTGGGTACACCTGCGCCGCTGCGCCGCCTGCGGGCATATCGGCTGTTGTGACGACTCGCTGTCCCGCCACGCGCAAGCGCATTGGCGTAGCACCGGGCATCCCGTCATCCGCAGCTTCGAACCGGACGAGGACTGGTTCTGGAACTACGACACGAACGAATATTACGACGGCCCGGAACTGGCCGAGCCGCAATGCCACCCGCTGGATCAGACGGTTCCGGGGCCGCGCGAGCGGGTGCCCAGGGACTGGATGGCCCAGCTCCAGGCCAGGGGTTAACCCAGCACTGCCTGCGCGGCGTTATAGCCCGGAATGAACGTGATGCCGGGCCCGCCGTGGCAGCCGGCACTGCCGAGGTACAGACCCTCGATCGGAATCGGTTGGTCGACATAGCCGCATGCGCCGGGCCGGTTGGGGCCCATCTGCTCGGGGTGGATCAGCCCGTGGCAGTAGTCACCCCCGGGCGCGCCGAACATGGTGCCCATATGCCGCGGGGTGAAGGTGGTGTGCCGGGTGATGAGCTGCTCGAAATCCGGTGCGATGCGGGTGATCTTCTCGATGACGCGGCGGCCCATCTCGGCCTTCGATTCCCCGTAGGACGCCGAACCCGCTTCGATCGGAAACCACAGCGCGAACGCCGACACCGCGTGCTTGCCCGGTGGCGCCAGGTCGGGGTCGTGCACGGAGGGCATCTGCATGGCGACGGCGGGATCGGCGGGCACGATGCCGCGCCGACTGTCCTCCCACTGCTGTTGCAGTTCCTCGGGAGTGCTGAAAAGCCCGATGGCCGCCTGCATCTCGGGGTTGTTGAGCATGCCGTAGGGCTCGGCGAAGGTGGGGAGTCCGTCCAGCGCGAAGTGCATCTGCAGGTAGCTGCCGCGGTGATCGATGCGGGCGAAGCGTTCCCGGATGTCGGCGGGAACGGCGCCGGGGTCGATCAATCCGTTGACGGTGAGATCGGGTGCGATGCCGGAGACGACGACCGGCGCACTCACCACGGTCCCGTCGGCCAATCGCACTCCGGTGACCCGCCCGCCGTTGACCAGGATCTCGTCGACCTTGGCTCGCAGGCGCACTTCGCCGCCGGCCGCGGTGAGCCGGCGCACCAGGTGATCGGTCAGCGTCCCGATGCCGCCGCGCAGCTTCTTCATCAGCACGGCATTCTCGTCGGGCACCGCCAGCCCGAACGCCAGCGCCGCGGCGCTGCCCGGGGTGGCGGGTCCGCGGTAGGTGGTGTTGACGGCCAGGAAGGACAACATGCCGCGCAGTGCGCCGTGCTTCTCCCCGTCGGGCAGATAGCGGTCCAGCACGTCGGTGACCGAGCCGAACAACATGTCGCTGATCGCCGCACGCTCGAATTCGTTTGTGGCACAGCCGTACATCTCGTCCAGTGTGCGGGGCGGTTTCCCGGCGTCGAAGCGCCCGAGCGCGCGGGTGGGCGCCTGGCTCCAGGCCATCAGGCCGGCCATACCGTTGACCGCCTCGGCGCCGTGCACCTCGTTGAGGTGGGTGAGCAGCTTCATCGGGTCGGTGTAATAGATCACCGGCTCGTCGCCGACGCCGCGCAGTGACACCGACATCACGTCGACGTCGACACATGGCAGTTCGTCGAGACCGAGTTCCGCGCTGACCACCGCGGAGGTCGGGAACTGCAGTGAACCCGCGATCTCGAATTTGTAGCCGTCGAAGAGTTCGACGGTCGAGGCCATGCCACCGGCATAGAGCTTGGAATCCAGACAGAGGGTGTGCAGTCCGGCGCGCTGCAGCAAGGCGGCGGCGGCCAGGCCGTTGTGGCCCGCGCCGATCACGATGGCATCGAAATCCGTGGAATCCGGCATCAACCGAGGCTGGCAGCCGAGGAATGTTTTGTCAATATTGACAAAACTAGGACGGGAGGAGGCCCGTCTCCAGCGAGTTCAGCGCGCTGCGGGTCAGCCGGGCCAGTTCGGGAAGCGACCGCTCACCGAGCATCCACACCTCCATGGCACCGAACACCGCCGCGGCGATACACCGGGCCGCCACCGTCACCCGCAGCCGGGCGTCGGTACCAGGCCGGGGCGGGTAATCGCGACGCAGATGTTCTTCGACGACTTCGGCGAAATCGGCCTCGACCTGCCGGATGTGGCGCACGATCCGGCCGGGCTCCAGTTCCTCGGCGCGCAGGGCGGCGATCTTGGTCACCGCCTCCACGTCGTACGGCGACGCCAGGATCGCCGAGTGCACCGACTCCACGATCGACTCGCCCGAGTTCCGTTCGGCCAGGGCCGCGCGGAACCACTCCAGGCCGGCGTCGTAGTCGACGAAGAGCAGATCGTGCTTGGAGGAGAAGTGGCGATAGAACGTCCGCAGCGACACCCCGGCATCGGCGGCGATCTGCTCGGCCGAGGTCTCCTCCACCCCCTGGGCGAGAAATCGCACCATGGCCGCCTGCCGCAGCGCTTCGCGGGTGCGCTCACTTCGCGCCGTTTGGGCTGGCCGGACCATCATTTCAACGTACCGCAGCGCCCACGTCACACCCCGAGGCTGACAAAGCGGACCGTTTGACATGCTGGCCGGGGCCACCCGGGTCAGCGACGGGCACGCCGGCGGAGCACCGATTCCATCCGGCTCATGACGTCGTAGTAGTACGTCGGCGTGATCCGCGTGAGCGCATCGAACACGTACGCGTCGGGCCCCACCAGGACGCGAGCCTTCCCGGCCTCCACGCCGCGGTGGATGATCGCGGCCGCCTTGTCGGGTTCGGTCATGGTGAGCGCGGCGAACTCCGCCACCATCTGATCGTGCGTGCGCCCCCGGCCGTCGGGGTCTTTGCGGACCCGCGCATTGCGCACGATATTGGTGTTGATCCCACCCGGATGCACGTTGACCGCCGACACCCCGGTGCCGCGTAACTCCTGGCGCAACGCGTCGGTGAAACCGCGCACCGCGAATTTCGCAGCGCAATAAGCACTCTGGTTGGGCATGCCGGCCAGACCGAACACGCTGGAGGTGTTGACGATGACCCCGCGATCCTGCTGTACCAGGATGGGCAGGAAGGCCCGCGTGCCGTTGACCACACCGTGGAAGTTGATATCCCACAACCAGTTGTCATCGTCGGTGTTCGCGTCGAGCACACTGGACGAGACGGCCACGCCGGCATTGTTGAACACCGCGCCGATCGGTGCCGGCGCCCACTCGGCGACCTCGGCCGCGAAGTCGCGCTGAGCTTGTGCGTCAGCGACGTCGAGCACCTTGCGCAGCACCGGACCGGACAGTGCGGCCTCGGTCTCCTTGAGTCCCGCCTCGTCGATATCGGAGATCGCCACCGGACAGCTGTGCGCCGAAAGCCGCTGTGCCAGTGCACGCCCGATCCCGGACGCGGCACCGCTGATGACCGCGGTGCGGCCACTGATGGTCCTACGCGTGGACTTGCTCACGTTGCTCCTCATGTGGTGTCTCGGCCGGCGTGCGACGCCGGAAGACCACGGCGCGCCCGCCGGCGCCGGGGGCCATCGCGACGCCGCGCGAATGCTGCGGCTCCCCAGCCGCGGTGGTGGTGCCGAAAGTGAAGTCCCGCAACAGGGTACGCAGTGTCACCGTCATCTCCATATTGGCGAACGCCGCGCCGATACAGCGCCGGATGCCACCGCCGTAGGGAATCCAGGTGTAGTTGTCGGGATTGGATCCGAGGAACCGATCGGGGTCGAAGGCCATGGCATCGCGGAAGTTGGACTCGCAGCGGTGCGCCAGGCCGAAGCTCGCGATGACGGCGGCACCTTCGGGAAGTACCCAGTCGCCCAACCTGATTCGGGTGCCGACGATGCGTGCGGTGAACTCCACCACCGGCCGCGTGCGCTGCACCTCCCAGATGACGGCCTGGCGTAACTCGCCGTCGTCATGCTCGAGGCGCTGCAGCACCGAAGGATGCCGGCGCAGTCGTTCGATCACCCACGACAGTGTCGTCGCGGTGGTCTCGTGTCCGGCCGCGAGCAGGGTGAGCAGTTCGTCTGCGACATGATCGTCGGCGATCGGCGAACCGTCCTCGTAGCGTGCGCTCAACAGCAGCGCCAGCACGTCACCGCGGTCTTCGAACCGGGGATCGGCGCGGGCCTCGGCGATCAGCCCGGCGATGATCTCGTTGTAGCGGTGCCGCGCCCGCTGCACCCGGCCCCATGGACTCCACGGCCCGAGATCCCGCCGCAGCGCCCGCGGCAGGATCGCCATCTTCGATGCCAGCGGGACCATCGGCGGCAACAGGTCGCGCAACTCGTCCAGCGCGGGGCCCTGTGCGCCGAAGACGGTGCGCAGGATGGCACTCAACGTGATGCGCATCATCGGCTCGAGCGTCGCGAACTCGACCCCCTCGGGCCACGTCGCCGTCTCCCGACGCACCTCTTCCTCGATGATGGCTTCATAGGAGGACATCCGCTTGCCGTGGAACGGCGGCACCAGCAACTTGCGTCGTTCCCGGTGTTCGTCACCGTTGAGGCTGAAGGTGGATCCGGGGCCCAGCACCGAGCCCAGATTCGCCGGCCTGCTGATCAGGTCCGGTCCGGTGGTGAACAGCTCTTTGATCAGCGCGCGGTCGCTGATGACGACGGCGGTGCCGAAGATGGGCACTTTCACGGTGAAGGCCCTGCCGTACCGCCGCGCCGCGGCGTCGAGCACCCGCTGCCGCGCACCGAGGAACAGCAGGCCCTGCACCAGTGGAGGCAGCCGCGGACCGGGGGGCAGCCGGATCGGGTCGGTCGTCGCTTCGGCCATGTCCACCCACTCATCAAGTTGGTACTGCGATGTACCGACTACGGTACGTGCAAGTACCGGGGTGCACAAGAACGTGTCAAGACATCGGCGTGATGAGCGCGATGGTCGCCTCGACCGCCTCCTCGGTGAAATCGCTCATCCGGCCGCCGTTCTCCACCGTGACCGCGGTGAGCTCGCGCAGCCCTCCCAGCAGCATGATCAGCCGCTGCCGTGAGATCGGGCCGATCCCCGCCTCGCGGAACTCGGACCGGTCCACCAACTGGTTCACCATGCCGACGAACTGCTCCATGGCGTCACGGACGAGCTGACGGCCCGCCACCCCCAGCGAGGGGCCGTCGCGTATCCAACTCAGCGTCAGGCCGGGCCGGGATTCTGCCGAGGCGATCCAGGCTTCGATGGCCTGGCGGGCCTGCTGCTGCCAGGGCGCCCCGGGATCGACGGCCGCGGCGATCTGCTGCACCTGTTCGGCGTTGGCCTCGGCCAACAACCGCACAAAGCACTCCTCCTTGCTGGCGAAATGCTCATAGAACGTGCGACGCGACGTCCGGGCCCGCCGCACGATATCGGCGATCGTCGTCTTGGCATAGCCAGTCTCGGCGATCGACTCTTCGAACGCCGTGAGCAGTCGCTGACGGAAGTCGGGCGCAGCAGCTTCGGTCGTCACCAGGTCCACCTCATATCGGGCAGTCATCGTACTGCCCGAGAACGCGCAGGTGGTGCACAGCAATCGCACGCATACTGGCCGCCATGTCTTTGGCGGTGGCACCGCTGACGCTGTCCACCGCGGTGACGTCGTGGACCGTCGATGCGGCTTCGACGGCGCTGCTTGTGCTGGCAGGCGGCGCCTACGCGTGGTGCTGCCAGCGCGCCCACGCTGCCGGTGCGCCGCTGCCCGCCCCCAGACGGGCCGGGTTCTGGAGCGGCATCGCGGTCTGGGCGCTGGCCACCATGAGCATGATCGGCGTGTACGCCCCGGTGTTGTTCTGGGTGCGCGCTCTCCAAGTTCTGCTGCTGCTGTTCGTGGTGCCGATGTTGTTGGCACTGGGCACCCCGCTGACCGCGCTACGCGAGGCGGGCGGCGCCGCACTGGTCGACAAGGTGCTCGCCGGCAAGGTCGCCCGCGCGCTCACCCATCCGGCCACCACCTCGGTGCTCATGTTGGCCACGCCGTGGCTGCTGTACCTGACACCCTGGTACGTGGCGGCCCTGACCAACCCGGCCATCGAGTCACTCACCCGAATAGTCTTGGTACTGATCGGATTCTGCTACTTCTATGCACGCATCCAGGCCGACCCGGTGCCGCGGCGGTACCCGCAGATGATCTCGGTCACGATCAGCATCGCCGAGACACTGGGCGACGGTCTGCTGGGCCTCGTGTTGTGGCTGGGACCGCTGGTCGCCACCGACTACTACCTGACCCTGAACCGCACCTGGGGCCCCAGCATGCGGGTGGACCAGTCGATCGGCGCGGGCGTGCTGTGGATTCTGGGTGACGTGCTCGGTGTGCCGTTCCTGATGGTGCTGATGCGCGCGATGTCTTCCGACGAGAAGGCGCACGCGGCCGTGCTCGACGCCGAACTCGATGCGGCCGACGACGCGTCCGATGAACAGGCCCCACCCGCACTGTGGTGGGAGGCCGATCCGCAGCTGCGTGACCGCTTCCACCGCCGGACAACCGAATAGGCGTACATGCTGACCTATCTGCAGGCCGTCGTCATCGGTGCGCTCCAGGGTGTCACCGAACTGTTCCCGATCTCCAGCCTGGGCCATTCGGTGCTTGTCCCGGCCTGGCTCGGCGGGTCCTGGAGTCAGCTTGTGACGCAGGGCAATTCCCACGGCCACACCCCTTACCTGGCCTTTGTGGTCGGGCTGCACGTCGCGACGGCACTGGCCCTGCTGGTGTTCTACCGGCGGGACTGGGTGCGCATCATCGGCGCGTTCGTGACCTCGGTGCGGACCCGCAGGATCGAGACGTCCGCGCAGCGGCTGGCCTGGCTGCTGGTCCTCGCGACCATCCCGACCGGGTTGCTCGGGCTGGCCTTCGAGCATCCGCTGCGCACGCTGTTCGCCACCCCGCTGGTGGCGGCCGTGTTCTTGACGCTCAACGGTGTGATTCTTGCCATAGCCGAACTGTGGCGAAGGCGGCTGCCGGGCAGCCGAACCCTCGACGACCTCAGTGCGGTGGAGGCCGGTGGTATCGGCCTGGCGCAGAGCCTGGCACTGCTGGCCGGGATCAGCCGGTCCGGGGTCACGATGGTCGGCGGCCTGATCCGCGGCCTGGACCACGAGGATGCCGCCAAGTTCGCGTTCCTGCTGGCCACGCCGATAATCCTGGCCGCAGGCGTGCTCAAGTTGCCGGAACTGGCCGAGCCGGCCAGCCGGGGCATCCTGGGCCAGGTACTGGCGGGCTCGGCCGTCGCCGCAGCCGCGGCCTACCTCTCCGTACGGTTCCTGACCCGCTATTTCGAGCACCGCACGCTGCTGCCGTTCGCGGTCTATTGCGTTATCGCAGGCGCGGCCTCGGTCGTACACTTCGCCTGATATGCCCGACGCCGCCCGGCACCGATTGCCTGAACCGCCTCGGCGCCGGCTCCGCTGGGCCCGCGTCGTCCTTGCTGTGTTGTCCACCGCATTGGTGGCGGTGTCCGGGGCGGCATGGTGGACCACCCGCGGCGTGCTGACCGGATTCACCGTGTCGCACGCGCTGGCCGACTCGGCGCACGTCAAGGGCGGCCCGATCAATATCCTGCTGATCGGGCTGGACTCCCGAAAGGACCAGCACGGCAACGACCTGCCGCAGGAAGTGCTGGATCAGTTGCATGCCGGGGATTCCGAGACCGGCGGCTACAACACCAACACGCTGATCCTGGTGCACGTCGACGCGGACAACAAGGTGACCGCCTTCTCCATCCCGCGCGATGACTACATCGACTTCCACCGCCTGCCCGGTTACACCAATATCAAGATCAAAGAGGCGTACGGGCTGACCAAGTTCTACACCGAACAGCACCTGGCCGATGAGGGGATCGGCGACCGCGAAACGCTGGAGATGGCCGGCCGCGAGGCCGGCCGCGCCGCCACCCTGGGCGCGGTGCGCAGCCTGGTCGGGGTACCCATCGACTACTTCGCCGAGATCAACCTGGCCGGCTTCTACGATCTGGCGTCCACCCTGGGCGGCATCCAGGTGTGCCTCAACCACGCGGTGGACGACGAATATTCGGGGGCGAACTTCCCGGCGGGCCATCAGACCCTCAACGCCGCGCAGGCGCTGGCCTTCGTCCGGCAGCGGCACGGTCTGGAGAATGGTGACCTCGACCGCACGCACCGCCAACAGGCCTTCCTGGTGGCGGTCATGCGGCAGCTGCAGGAGTCCGGCGCCTTCACCGATATCGGCAAGCTCAACGAGTTGATGGCCATCGCCCACAAGGACATCGTGTTGTCCAGCGGCTGGGACTCCGATCTGTTCCGCAGACTGGGCTCGATCAGCGGTCAGGATGTCGTCTACAAGACCCTGCCCGTGGTGCGCTACGACACCCGCAACGGCCAGGACGTCAACATCATCGACCCCGACGCCATCAAGGCACAGGTGCGCGCGGCGTTCTCCAACGGCAACGCTGCCACCACTGCTCCCACTACCGCCGAGGCCGTCCCGACGAACCCCGTGCAGGTGGTCAACGCCGACAGCAACTGGACGGCCTCGACCGTCGCGACCGCCCTGGAGAAACGCGGGTTTCACGTCGAGACGCCCGATATCCAGCTCGAGGACAAGCCCGCACTGACGACCATCAGCTACGGCGCCGGGGCCGACGACGTCGCCGAACAGCTCTCCGGTCTGCTCGGTGCCGTGGTGACCGTCGCGGACAAGGAGCTGCCGGCGGGTCAGGTGCGGGTGGTGATCGGCAACGGCTATCTGGTGCCGGCCAAGCTGACCGCGCAGGAGTCCACGTCTTCCACGTCCAGCACCACGCCCAGCTCTTCCGCCGCCAGGACCGCCACCACGTCCGCGCACCGGCCGTGGTTCGGCACCGAGGAGGCCGGGTCCAGCGACCCGACCCCCGATCACGGCCTGCCGGTCAGCGGCGACCGCACCCCGTGCGTGAACTGAGGCCCACAGCGGGTTGACATCCGCGCCGGAGTCAGGCCCCAGCGCCGTTTCCTAGCCTGGCGCGACAATGACGCTGCCATTTCTGGGCCCGATCACGTTGGCGGGCTTCGCCCACGCGTGGTTCTTCCTGTTCGCACTCGTCGCCGCGGCGGTGGCCGTGCTCTACATCGTGATGCTGCGCAAGCGCCGGATCCGGGTGCTGCGCTTCGCGAATCTGCACATCCTGGACAAGGTCGCACGCCCACGCACCGATCGCTGGCGACATCTGCCGGCCGTCCTGCTGGTCGGGGCTCTGCTGCTGTTGAGCTGCGCCTTGGCCGGGCCGACCCATGACGAGCGCATCCCGCGGGACCGCGCGGTGGTGATGCTGGTGATCGATGTCTCGGAGTCGATGCGCGCCACCGACGTGTCCCCGAGCAGGCTGGCGGCCGCCCAGGCGGCCGGGAAGAAGTTCGCCGACGAACTCACCCCGGGTATCAATCTCGGCCTGATCGCGTACGGCGGCACCGCAACGGTGCTGGTGGCCCCGACCACCAACCGCGCCAAGATGAAGAACGCCATCGATGGGCTCAAGGCCGAGGAGCGGACCGCCACCGGCGAGGCCATCTTCACCGCGCTGCAGGCGATTTCGACGGCGGACGCGGTGATCGGCGGCGGTGACGGAGCACCGCCGGCGCGCATCGTGCTCGAATCCGATGGCAAGGAGACGGTGCCCTCACAGCCCGACGAGCCGCGCGGCGCGTTCACCGCCGCACGGGCCGCCAAAGACCAGGGCGTGCCCATCTCGACGATCTCGTTCGGTACCCCGGACGGCTATGTCGACCTCGACGGGATCCGCCAGCCGGTGCCGGTGGACGATGCCACCCTGAAGAAGATCGCCGAGCTGACCGACGGCCAGATGTTCTACGCGTCGAACCTCGACGAGCTCAACGGGGTGTACGACAAGCTGCAGCAGCAGATCGGATATCAGACGGTACCCGGCGATGCCAGCGCTGCCTGGCTGCGGTTGGCGGTGCTCGTCACGGTGGCGTCCGCGGTGGCGTCGCTGACGCTGAACCGCCGAATTCCGGCCTGAGGGAACGGGAAAGCCCGGGACGTCATTGTTCGGTCGCGGCGACTCGGGCATCCCTGCGGTTGCCAAACCAGATGACCAGGCGTCGTACGCCTTGGATCACGAGGAACACCGTGATCACCGTCGGGATGGCCATGATCAGCGTCGGTCCACCGAAATGAGCGCCCAAGACCAAGACGACGGCCCATACTGCGGAGGCGATCACCGAATAACCGACGAACCGCCCGAAAGGGCGTCGCGCCGTCCCGAGTGAGGCCGGCACGAAACCACGCGCCGGGGGCACCCAGCGCTGAACGATCATCGCGCCCAACACACCTCGGCGCTGCACGGAGTGATGCGCGCCGTAGACATGTTTACGCGAACGGCGCACGATCCTCGTCTTGAGCAGCCTCGGTCCGAACGTCCGGCCGAGCCAGTAACTCACCATGTCACCGACGACGGCGGCTCCGATCGCGACCGCGAGCAGCTCAGGAAGGGACAGATCATGATCGGTCGCCAGTATCACGGCGACCAGAATCGGTTCGGCGGCGATCACGATGCTCAATACCGGCACCGACGAGCCGATGACGACCGCTGCCAGCACCACGAAGGTCAGCGGCCCGACCGGAATTTCGGGCAGGAAGTTCAGTGGGAACACGTATCCGCTGTCCTTACTCGCACGAGGTGAACAGCGTGGGGTGCCACGGATCTGGCGCTGAGGTCACCGGTGACCTCGGCGCTGTCACCCGTCCACAGGTCGCGCACGCTGTAACAGGACGCCGGCGGCAGTCCCACTGCGGCGGCCGTGGTCGCAATATCCCCCGGCACACTCGAGGGATTGAACAGGGCGACCGCCACCGAGGAGTCGGCGAGTCGCTTGGCCCAGATCCGCCCATCGTCGCCGATCCGGCGGGCCTTGGCCAGCAGCGGGTCCTGATCGACCGCGATGACCTCGCGGTTGGTGAGGATCGACAACGTGGTCGGCGACATCGCCCGTAAGTCGTTACCGGCCAACAACGGGGCGCCCAACATCGCCCACAGCGAAAAATGGCTGCGCTGCTCGTCTTCGGTCAAGCTGGGCTGGGTGTCGGCAATCCACTGTGCGGTCCGCGCCGGCATGGCCAGCATCGGCTCGATCAGCGCACGTTGGTCGGCGGTCAGTGGCTGTGACTTGAGGTTGTGGCGCAACAGTTCTCGGTGGCGGAGAAAGAAGTCGCTCCATGTCACCCCGACCACCAGCATGTCCGGATCGATGCGGTATGCCGGGCGGTCATCAGCCGCGACGGCAGCCGCGAACTGGTCGGGGACGCCGGCGAACATCCCGGAAGGGAACGGATCCGCATCACCCGGCATGGGTAACACATTGCGCCACAACGGAACCAGGTCTCCAGAAGTGCGGACCACGTCCGCGATGCCGGTCCAGTCGAAGCGGGTACCCGCCGCAGGGTCCCCGGAACTGTTGGGGTTGATGCTGTAGACGATGCGCCTTCCGCTGTCCCGCAGGGCCGACCCCATCGCGCCGAACACCTGAACCTGTTCGTCGTGGTCGGCGGCGGCGCTGCACCAGTCGTACTTGAGGAAGTCGATTCCCCACGCCGCGAAGGTCGCGGCGTCCACGGTTTCGTGGCCGAGGCTCGCGGTGCCCACACCTTGTCCGCAGGTCTCGTTGAACGGGCTCGAGTACAGACCGAACCGCAGCCCCCGTTCGTGTGCGTAGTCGACCAGCGGTGCGAGCCCGAACGGAAAGCGCTGCGGGTCGGGGACCAGTTCACCCGAGGAATTGCGTTCTGGTGCAGCCCATCCCGCGTCCAGATTGACATACGTGTATCCCGCATCACGCATCCCGGAGGACACCATCGCGTCGATGGTGTCCCTGATCGACTGGTCGTCGATCTCCATTCCCGAGTTCCACGAGTTCCATCCCATCGGGGGAAGGAGTACAGGTGGTGCGGGGATCGTGACATCGGCGGGATACGCACACCCGGAAACCACAGCGGCAACTCCCAGCACGCACAGCAAGCGACGCACGACCCCGACCTCCCGATGCTGGACGACTAGGACACTGCGGCTTGCGGCTGGACCGCGTCGCGCCAGGCCAGCGGGTTCAGTTGACGGAAGGGGTCTTCGGCGCGGATGTCCTGCAGCTCGCGCAGGATGTTCTCCACCGCCGTCTGGGTGGTCTTCTTGACGGTCTGCACCCACTCGTCATCGGATACACCGGCCGGCTGGGTGGTGTCGATCGGCTGACCGAAGCGCAGGTAGTTCCGCTGTGGGCTGGGAATCAGCGTCGGGCCGATCCCGCGTACCAAGGGCATCGTCATGTCCGGCTTTCCGGTGACGGCCAGACCCAGCTTCTCGGTGAGCCTGCCCAGCAGGCTGTCCCGTGGGGTGATGCTGTGGTAGATGTCGTCACCGCCGACGTAGCCGAAGGGGACGATCGGATAGTCGTTGGCGATCGCCACCCGCGCGAAGCCGGCGCGCCCTTGCCATTTGAGTTGATACTCTTCGCCTTTGAACTTTCCGATCTCGCGGCCGCCGCCGGGAAACACCAGCAGTGTCTCGTTGTTCTGCATCAGCTTGGTGGCATTCTCCGGCGTGCCGACGACCCCGCCGCACGCGGCCAGAACGTCTCCCATCGGCCCCGGCATGCTTCCCATCCCGCGTTCGGTCAACGGCCGGACCCGGGTGCCGATCGCCCGCCGTACCGCCAGGCTGGTCAGCCACGCCTCGCCCATCCCGGTCTGGGTGTGGTTGCCCACCAAGAAGAACCGGCCGTCGTGCGGGAGGTTCTCGGTGCCGTCGATGTACGGCCGGGACAGCTCGATCGCCGGCCATAGGCCGTCCGCGGTGGCTTCCACCAGTTTTCGCAGCGCCCGCACCCGTGCGGGCTGTTCGATGATCTGTTCGGTTCTGGCGGCGGCGTTCTTCATTCGGACGTTCCTTCCTTGGCCGGGGCGGGGGTGCAGGCGCGTGGCGCCCGGGAGAAGACGGCGGTCATCGACGGCGGACCGAACCTCGAGCGTGGTGGTCGAAGAAAGTCGATGTTCATCTGCGGGTCGGCGGCCTTGCCGAGCGCGACCAGCGCCGGCGCCGAGTAGGCGCGCAGCGAGCTGATGATGCCGTCGTGCATGGTCGGCAGGATGGACGCGCGCGGCATGATCGCCAGTGACGTCGGCACCATCACGATCGGGGTGAGCAGCATCCCCCACGGCGAGGCACGCTTGAGGTCGATCACCAGGAAGCGGGAGGCCACCCGCGTGGCCTCGGCGATGGCGCGATACGCCGTCGCGGGCGGCAGGTGATGGAAGGCCAACGCGAACACCACCAGGTCATAGGAGGCGTCGTCGGCCTCGATGGCGGTGGCATCGACCACCTGGGTGCGCGCCCGGGGATGAGATCCGAGCGGGCCCGCCGCCATGTTGGCCACCGACGTCGGGTCCAGATCGCTGGCGGTCACGGTGGCGGTGGCGTGTAGTTCCAGAATCCGCGCCGATAACCGGCCATGGCCGGCACCGATCTCGAGAATGCGCGGGTTGGCGATATCGGCGACGACCTGGAGGGCCGTCCTCGCGCGGCGATCGTGAAGGCCGGTGCGTTCACCCATCGCGTCGAGCCCCTCGATCACTCGCTGCTTGAGCTCGCCGGGGACGTCCTGGCGATCGGTGTATTCCAGGACGTCCGTCTGCATCAGCCGATCCAGTCGTGTGGCGTCGGGGCCGCCGCGCGGCATCGACGCAATCGACGACGTTGCGGTGTTCTGCTGGGTCATAGTCCCGAAAGTACCAAACGAACTGTTTCGTTTGGTTATGATCTTCCTGTGAGAAGTACAGCCGAACTACGCGACGTGATCATCGACGCGGCACGCGCCGAGTTCGCCCGATACGGACTGGCCGGCGCCCGGATCGACCGGATCGCCAAATCCGCGAACGCCAGCAAGGAGCGGCTCTACGCGCATTTCGGCGACAAGGAGGCCTTGTTCCGACAGGTGGTCGCCGCCGACAGCGCGGAGTTCTTCAGTGCGATCGCTGTCCGGCCGGACGCCGTCGCCGAATTCGCCGGAGACCTCTACGACCTGGCCGCCAGCAAGCCGGAGCATCTCCGGATGATCACCTGGGCACGCTTGGAAGGCGTACCGCTGGAGGAACCCGAACTCGACGGCCGCAAGATCCGCGAACGCGACACCGCTTCCATCATCGCCGCCCAGGCGGCCGGCCACGTCGACCGGCGATGGGAGCCCCACCAGCTGTTGATCATGATGTTCGGCATCGGGATGGCCTGGGCGGCTTGGCCGGAGGTCGGACCCGTCGACGCCGATACCCACGCCACCAGCCGCGCCGCCGCGGTCGAGGCGGCCGCCCGCATTGTTGCCCCACAGGAAACGGCGGGCCATACAGACGTGAGTTAGTCGGTTCACCGCCATTGCACTGCGGCGCCAAGAACATGGTGCGACGTTGGCGCGCGGACGCAAGACGCGCGGCCCGCGCTCGGGCTGAAATGGCTTGGTAATTCGGCACATCGCGATCTTTCGAGGAGCCACCATGACCGACGCTCGACTCAACCTGCGACCCGGAACCGGCTACCCGGATATCCCCCTGTTCCAGGGCTGGGGCGCACCCAGCCGCATCGAGGCCGACGTGTACGAACTGGAGTCCTACGGCCAGGTGCCGGCCGACCTCAACGGGCGTTACTACCGCGCCGCGTACGACTGGGCGTTCCCGCCGATGGCAGACGATGAACTGTTCATCAACGGCGACGGTATGACCGCGATGTTCCATTTCCAGAACGGTCACGTGGACTTCAAGTCGCGATTCGTGCGTACCGAGAAGTTCCGGCTGGAACGCGCCGCCCGGCGCGCTCTGTTCGGGCGATACCGCAACGTCTACACGGCCGACCCGAGCGTTCGTGGCCGGGTCCGCTCGACGGCGAACACCCATGTCGTCTGGCACGGCGGCAAGCTGCTCATGCTCAAAGAGGACGGCCTGCCCTGGGAGGTGGACCCGGAAACCCTTGAGACAGTGGGCCAGTGGGATTTCTACGGAGCGATGACCAGCAAAACCTGCACGGCGCACCCGAGCTTCGACCCCGACACCGGAGAGATGTTCCTGTTCGGCTACGAAGCCAAGGGTGAGGCCACCCGCGATATCGCCTACTACGTCGTCGACGCGAGTGGGCATGTGACACACGAGTCGTGGTTCGAGGCCCCCTACCCCGCCTATATCCACGATTTCCGGGTCTCCCGCAGTCATGCGGTGTTCCCGGTCAGCCCGGCCGCGACCGACCTGGACCGGCTCAAAGCCGGTGGTGCGCACTGGCAATGGGATTCGTCCAAGGCGTCCTACATCGGGGTGCTGCCACGGTACGGGCACGGCGAGCAGATCCGGTGGATCGAGGTGCCGACCCATGCACCGGGCCATTTCGTCAATTCCTACGACGAGGACGGCATGACCGTCGTCGACGTCTGCCAGGGCAAGACGGGACCGTTTCCGTTCTTCTTCCCCGACGTGCAGGGCAACATGTTCGACCCGGCCGATATGGCCACCTACCTGACCCGGTGGCGGATCGATCCGAGCGACCCGGCGACGCCGGTCCGGGTGGAGCGCCTCGATGAGGTCGTCTGCGAATTTCCGCAGATCGACGCGCGGCGGGAGATGTCACGGCACCGGGACGGCTACTTCTTGGTCATGAACGCGGGCATGCCGGCCGGCCGGCTGCTGGAGGCGCCCGGCGACCCGGCATTCCCGGACGGCGCACCTGACATGGTTCCCGCGTCGCCGGCCATGAACGGGATCGGCCACTATGACTTCGTCAACGGGCAGTTCACCGTGCACGCCCTGCCCCAGGGCGATACCGCGCAGGAGGTCGAGTTCGTCCCGGCATACCTGGGTGCCCCCGAAGGGGTCGGCTATCTGCTGGCGCTGGTGAACCGGGTCGCCGAGCGCCACAGTGACCTGCTGATCTTCGATGCCGAGGACGTCGGAGCGGGTCCGTTGGGTGGGTACAAGCTGCCCGTGCGGCTCAGCACGATCCACGGGACCTGGATGCCCGAACACCAGCTCGGTCTGTAGCGCATCGGCTTCCGGGCAGATCTCAGCCGAGCAGGGCAGGGAAGTCTCGGGCCAGGCTGAGGGCGACGACCATGGGCGTGGGATCGTCGAGGGCCGGCCGTTCCAGACGTTCGTCGGCTTGGCGCACCCGGTAGGCGACCGTGTTCGGCGCGATGTGCAGCTCTTCGGCGGCCGCGAGTCTGCTGCGTCCGTGCCGCAGGTAGGCCCACAGTGTTTCGCGCAGCATCGCCGACTTGGCGTCACCGTCGGTCAGGCCCTTGAGCACGTGGCGGACGTACCTGCCGGCGGCCTCGGGGTCGGCAAGCAGCACCGCTTGCAGCCCGACGTCGTCGTAGGTCCATGAGCCCTCGCTCTGGTGCTGTCCGCCCACGAGCGCAGCCTGCCGGGCCCCGAGCACCGAGCTCTGCAAGCCGGCCACGTCCCGGCCGACAGGTCCGAACGCGACGATCGATCCGGGCGGGTGCGGGACACGGTCCGTGACGACCGAGACCGGGTCCCGCGGCGCAGCGGACAGTGACCAGATCACCGTGGAACCGTCCGGCTGGTCGAGGACCAGACTGTTGAGCGCCTCGATCGTCGCGCTCACCGCTGCGACATAGCGCGTGACGTTGCCGTCCCATCCGGTCGGCGGGGCCGGGTCGACCGACCGGATCACGGCGGCCAGATGGTCACCGCGCAGGCGGATCCCGAGGAGTTGTTCGCTGCCGTCCGGGGCGGTGCCGTGCTCGACGATGTGGTCCATGGTCTGGCGGCGCAATGCCGCCAAGCGGCCGTGCCATGCCGCGCGTTCCTGGTCGTAGGCCGTGGCGAGCTCGCCGACGAGGCCGTCGACGAATTCGAACAATCCCACGGAGACCGCGCGCAATTCATCGGCGAGCCGCTCGGCCGGCACCTCGCGGGACAGCACCTCCAACAGGGCCATTTGAGCGGCGGTGTGGCTGAACCACACCACCCGCAGGATTGTCTCGATTCTGGCGCCTTGACGCACGGCGCGCCGGACACTCTCGAAGCCTTCCGGCGGTGCCGGGGCCTCTGCGCGCCCGGTACGCAGGTTGACCAAGACCGTCAGGAGCGCGGCCTCGCACGCCACCCGATCCAGCCCGTCGCCGGTGATCGTCGGATCGGCCCGGACGGACGCCTCGTAGGTATCGCAGATCTGCTTGGATCGCTGGATCGCCCAGGCCGTCGGCTCGTCGCCGAGGACCGCCCTGGCGCGGGCGACGGTCTCCGGCAGGCTCACCGGCTCGAGGTCGTCACTCGCCGCGGGTTGGGAGGGCCGTAAGGCAGACATCCAGGCCGACATCGGCGGACACCCTCCTTCCGGTTGCCGTTCATCGCCATTCGTCCGACTACGAAAACCAGGCGGGGACCGGCGCTCATCCGGTGGCTGTCTACGACAAGCAACGTATACCAAGCTCGAGCCGAACGATTCGCGTCAACACCGCGAATGGCTGGTGGCCAACACCTTTGGCACGAAGGATGCAGCCCGAAAGCTCGCCAAAAAACGGAGGGTGAACCGAGATGGAACTTGGTGGCCAGGGCCGGGATCGAACCGGCGACCTTCCGCTTTTCAGGCGGACGAGATAGCCACTGACCTGCGGTTTATCTGATTCTCTGCGTCGTATGCGCCGCATTGAGCTGCGCCGACGCATCAGGTCTGTCCGACGAACGGACATAAACCGGACACGGTGCTTGCGCTCCTGACCAGGAGCTGTCGTGCCGCCAATTGCGTTGTGGGCGGACTCAGCGGCTCCGGGGAGCAGGTACCCCGATGCCCAGCATCGCATCATCAGTCAACGGTTCGACACCCTCGACTCAGGGCTCGACATCGGCATCACCACATCCGTCATACCAGGAAGGTGCTGCAGGTGCCTCGGTTGACGGGAGGTCGCGAGCGCCCGAGGCCGCCAGGCCGCAGGGCGCGAGAGCGACAGTGGTCGGCCGGACGTCGACCGAGGCACCCGGCCCCAACCCGACCGCGGCCGGCGGGCTTGTTATATGTGCCGAAAATGTCCGCAACCGACCCTCCGACGGGGTCGCGATGGGCGAGCTGCGGGCGATCGACGCGTTGGGCCTTCGGTTCCCGACGCCCGAGACGGTCGCCGCGGCTGCGACATTGTTCGAACCGGCGGCACCGTGGGCGTCCGGTCCTGCCCGTCGAGGAGTCGAGCCCGAATCCGGACGATTTCGCATCACTGTCGGTCCTGGTGTGGTGCGACTCAGTTGGACCAATCCTGTTCGTACCGAGAAGACCGCCGAACGGGCCGTTGGTCATCACCAATGTGACGTTGACGACGCAGAGCTTCGAGTCAAGGACGAGCTGGTTGCCGGGGACGATCATCGGGCCGTCGGGTCTTCGATCCGACGGAGTCCTACGGCAAGCGACCCTTCTGGTACCGGGGGTGTTATCACCGAGTGGTCCCGGAAATCACGGTCGTCGATGTGCCGCACCTTCGCCGAACTCGACTACAGCCCACTGGTCAAATCTGGGCGCGTTCCGGCGATGGTGACGCTCACCTACCCCGGCGACTGGGAAGTGGTCGCACCCGATGGAGCGAGCGTGAAGCGACACATGGTGTTGTGGCGCAAGCGCTTCCAACGTGAGTACGGCGAACCGGCACGCTATATCTGGAAGCTGGAATTCCAGCGGCGCGGTGCCCCTCACATTCACCTGTGGATGGCGCCGCCGATCTCGCCTGGCCGCTCGGGGCGCGGCTTCGCTCAATGGCTATCTGAAGCGTGGGCTCAGGTCGTCGACCACCCTGACGCCGAGCAGAAGGCGCGGCACCGGCTCGCAGGCACTGCCATCGACGTGCGGAACGGGCTGAAAGCCTGCGACCCCAAACGGTTGGCGATCTACTTCACCAAACACTCATCGCCAAACCTGCACGGCGACAAGGAATACCAGCACATCACGCCCGAGCTATGGCGGCAGCCTGGAAGGGGACCGGGGCGGTTCTGGGGCGTGTACGGGCTCAAGAAGGCCCTTGCCGTCGTGGAGGTGGCCCAAGACGCGTACATCGCTGCTCGCCGGATCGTGCGGCGATGGTCACGCAGCCAAGCGGTGTACGGCAATTCAGATAATCGCTTCCCCACTGCCGTGGTGCCGCGCACGGCCACACGCCTGGTCCCGCGCGTTGATCGTGAAACCGGCGTTGTGGCGCACCGTCGGGTTCGGCGGCGCCGAACGCTCTGCAATCAAGGCGGGCTGGCCGGCGGCTACGCGTTGGCGAACAACGGACCGGCCTTCGCTTCCCAACTCGCGACCGCCTTATTTGGTGCGGCTACGACGAGTCACCCGTCGCCTCAGCGCGGCATCTGCGTGTGATTGCGCATGACCTCGATGGCGGCTTGCGCTGCACCACAGGCATCGCGAAACGCACGCTGAGCGTCATCGAACGCCTCCAACACTTCTAGCCAGTGATCGAGGTCGATCAGTGATCGGTCCAGCTTCCCGGAGACAGAGTGGAGTATCTCGGCGATGCTCAAACCCGTACCAGCCAGCCGGATGACAAGGTGATTGACCACCTCAGGGTCGCTTACGCGGGTTCCGAAGTCATCGATTTCACTCGCCAGCGCGCACATCTCGGAGTGCAGGCGCTCGGACAGTGCTAGAAGAGGTGCTGCCTCGCCCCACCGTGGGAAGTCGGGCACACCTGGTTCAAGGTATCCGCTCGGAACTGTGGGCCAAAGTTGTTTTTCCATGATCCAACCGTAAGGGCACAGACATGCGTTTAGCGCCCCCCCAAAAAAAGAATCGCTCAGCTGGGTCGCCTACCCGCTCGTGCCGCCGTCATCGTCGAATTGAGCGGAGGCGGTGGAACGCGGCGCGGGTTTGCGCCTGGGCTCTAGCCCGGTCGCCTCGCGGAATCCACTCTCATTTGCGCACTTCTTGATCAGCCAGTTGACGCACGCCTCGGTATAGAGATAGTCGCTGTGGGCAGTGTCGTAGACGCACCACTCGGCTCTGGTGTTCTTCGGGTTCGGGTCCTTCTTGGGCGGCCTGACGTTGTGCTTCCGCCAGAAGTGCGCCATCTCGTGTGAGGGTTTGAATCGGAACGGGATCGCGGATTCGACTCGCTCTGCAACCTGCCCCGGTTTGAACTTGTCGGCGTTCGTGACGACTTGGGTCCTGGTCTTTGTGATGACGAGACCGCCGTTGGCGGCGATCTCCTCGGCGGCGCGCTGCTGTTCCGGGGTGAGATCGCGCTGGTTGACGAACTGCAGGGAGAGGTCGCCCTTTCGGTTACCGCTCTCCAGCAGGACGGTCAGCCGCATGCAGTACCGGGGATCACGCGACACTTCGTCACCGAGTCCTGCGTCGTACTCGGCGAGGAATCGCCGCAGGTCTGCGGGCAGAGTCTTCGTGAGCTTCAGCAGATCCGCCTTTCCCTGGTCGGTGAACCCACCGATGAACACGGGGAAGTGCAGCCGGTGGGCGAGTGAGTGCTTGGCCCCGGCGAACTCGGTGATGAAAGCCTCGTAGTTGAGCAACATCGCATGGCACTCGCCGTTGACCACCGTGCGCAGCGCTTCGTCGCTTCCCGTGTGACGGTGCTCAATCTTGTTCCGCAGCTCTATGAAGAACTCCAGGTTGGCACGGACAGCGGCGCTGTCGGCAAACTCCTGCTTGACGAACCACTCCACGGATTGGGACATGCGCTCGCCGTTGATGTACTTGTACCTGCGGGGCTGCTCGCTGAGCAGAACGTGGTAGTCCCTTCCCGCACGGAGCCACTTCGCCTGAAACGCGTAAGTCCACGCGATGTGCATATGGATGATGAAGCCCTCGAGCGCCCGCTCGCGGCCGGGGTCGTTGAACAGCGAAACTGCAAGCAGGGCCTCCTGCTGCGACGCCCGCAGGAGCAGCTCCCACCGCTGAGGTCTCGCCATCGCTCGGCCGCCCCTCCCCGAGCCGACGCTCGACGTCCGAATGATTCCACGGCGAGGGGAAAGTCATGGAGACCGGCCGCACCGTCCGAGGTGTGTCTCGGCCCCCAAGGGCGCGGAGGCGGACGGCGACGACGATTGGTGACGCCGGGCCACATGGGGCTGAGTGACTCCCGAAGAGCGGATTCCCTGGTAACCCGGGCGGTGCTGTGCTGCTCGGCATAGTTTAACCCCCATCGCTTTTCGTAACTTTCGTAACCCTGCTACGATTGGTCGAGTTCCAGCGGTGAGACGAAAGGAAGTGAGACCCATGAGCACCGACTCCGCGGAGATTGTTAACCCGGTTCCGGCCGATGCCGATGGGCTTGCCGACGTCCTCAGCTTCATGGAGGCGCACGAGGCCCGTCACGGGATCTCTCCTGAGCCTGCCTTCTTCCTTTCCGGCGCGGGCGAACACGACCGTGTCGAACTGACAGAGCAGCTTTACGAAGTCCTCAAGCGTGTCGCCCACGCCCTCAGCCACGGCCAGTCAATCAGCATCCTGACTCGCGACCGAGAAATCTCCACGCAGCAGGCCGCCGAGATTCTCGGCCTGAGCCGCCCCACGGTGGTTCGCCTTATCGAGGACGGCGAGTTAGACGCCCACGTGCCCGGCACGGTGCGACGCAAGCTGCGGCTTGCCGATGTCCTCGCCTACCGCGAGGAGCTTCACGCCCGGCGCAACCGGTTCATCGCCGAGAGCTCGGAGGAGTTCGCGGACGCTGACGCCGATGAGGTCGCCGAATTACTCGCCGAGGCGAAACGCAAGCGTTGACCGTCCGCGGCGTCTGAAAGACTCGCCCACGTGTATCGCGCTGTCCTCGACACCTGTGCCCTTGTGCCGAGCCTTCAGCGCGACTTCCTACTGCAGCTGGCGACCGAGGAGGCCTACGCGCCGGTGTGGGGGTCTGGGATTCTCTTCGAGCTGGACTACGTACTCGCCGGGCTGCACGACAAGCGCGGGATCACCGATAGCGCCAGCCGCCGAAAGCACCTTTTCGATCAGCTGAAGCAGGCTTTTCCTGGCTCGGAGGTCCAAGCCCCCAAAGACCGGGAGTACAGCTACGGACTCAACGATCCCGATGACGGCCACGTTGCACACGCCGCGATCATCGGCAAAGCCGACGCCATCGTCACTGACGATCGCCGGGCCGGGTTCAGTACAGCACGCGTGCTCGTGGAGGCCGATGTCGAGACCGTGCACCCCCATCGGTTCGCCGCCAACACAGTGTCGGCGCACCCGCATGCGGGAGTCCGCGCGTTACGAGAGATGTCGAATCGCCGGGCCAATCCGTCGCAGACGCCGGAGCAGATCCTTGAGCTCCTGGCGACACGGCACAACATGACGGAGGTCGCCGAGATCTTGCTGCCGCTGCTGGCCGACGAAGCTCGGCCGCCCGGCTGACAGCGGCAACTGCGGTCGCCTCAGTTCGAGTGGGTCACGTTCTCCCCTGATCGTGCAGCCCCTTGAACAACTGGTCGGTATCGAGCAACAGGTGCTCCACGTGAGCTGCTTGAACCCCCCGGAGCTAAGGCCATGAGCCGAGGGGCCGGCGAGTCCGTCGCCCGGCACGCCACTTGTTGGCGTGTGACGGCCGCTTGCCGATCGCGTCCCCCGGATCGCTCATAGCGCAACACGTCGTCGAACGTTGTTCCGCTGAGAATCATAGATCCAGACTTTGCTGCGCTTCGGCGGCGGTACCCCTGGTCTGTCGGGACTCTGCGATAGGTTGAACACGCCCGACGGAGGCCGTTACAGCATGAAGGGCGGAAGGCGGAATTATGGTCGATGAGCAGGTCACCATCAGCGACGAGAGTATCGATGTCACTCCGCACCCGCGGTTGCTTGCTGTCCTTGGAGACATCGAATTTGCCCCTTGGCAGTGTCTTGCTGAACTTATCGACAACGCCTTTGACGACTTCCTGACCGCGCCACCTGACGATGTCACTCCCACGGTCGCTATAACGCTCCCGAGCAGGACCTCCGACCACCGCGACGCCCAGGTCTGGATCAACGACAACGGGCGCGGCATGAGTCGCGAACATCTCAACAATGCGCTATCGGCCGGTTGGTCCAGCAATGCCCGCTACGGAAAGCTCGGCCTCTTCGGCATGGGATTCAATATCGCCACCGCCCGTCTTGGAAATACGACGACAATCCGCACAACGCGCGCCGGAGATCCTGAATGGATCACGGTGACAATCGATCTACGGGAGATGGCTTCCCAAGACAACTTTATCGTCCCAGTGATCCACGAGCCGAAGGATGACCCCGCCGAGCACGGAACGCACATCATTGTCAGCGACCTCAAACAGGAGCAGCACGACCTTCTTTCCCGCCAGCAGAACAAGATTCGCGACCTGCTAGGTGACGTCTACTCCTATCTGCTCCGTGAACGACAATTCTCATTACTCGTCGATGGGAAGGCCGTCCAGCCGTTGATGCCGTGCATCTGGGGGTCGGATCGGTTCGTCGTGCAGCGTGGCGAAAAGTACCAGGCATATGTGCCGATCAACAAGCAGATGCCGCCACTGATGGCCTGCCAATCGTGCGGCCGTTGGCAGGATCTCGCGTCTCGTGAGTGTGAGGAGTGCGGTAGTAGTGATCTCGAAGAGCGAGAACGTCGCATAACGGGATGGCTTGGAATTCAACGTTATTCGCATAAATCAGACTTCGGCATCGACTTCCTCCGAAACGGTCGCAAGATTCTGCTGCGCGACGTGAGTCTATTCTCATGGGAGGACCCCAACGAGCCTGGGGCAAGGCCAGAGGTCGAGTATCCGATCGAAGTTCCCCCAGAGGGTCGGATTGTGGGTGAGATCCACATCGACCACGTTCGGGTGAACTATCAGAAGAATGCGTTTGAGCGCAACACTATTGAGTGGAAGCATGTCGTCCGCACTCTCCGTGGCGAAGGTCCGTTGCGACCGAACATTGCCCGCGCGGCTGGGTATTCGCCGAATGAGTCGCCGATCGGACGCCTCTTCACTGGTTATCGCCGTATGGATCCTGGATTGAAGTGCCTTGTGCCTGGAGACGGATCCCATGCGATCCACGAGAAGGCAAGGGAATGGGCCAAGCTCTTCCGCAAAGGTGATCCCGAATATCAGGACGATCATATCTGGTACGAGGCAGCCGCCCAGCATGATGAACCAAAGGTGGTCGTCCCAGATCAGGCAAACGACACCGACGAAGGCAGCGATACCGACGCTCGTTCCCGACTCGACATTCCTGACCCGACCGACTCGCAACCGCAACCCGGCGACCCAACTCCACCCCGTGAAACAGAGGATCAGAAGCAGGATCGCTACCGCGACTCTGGATCGGTGCTTCACGACATCTCAGGTGAATACTCTTTGCCGGGCTTTGGGAGCTCATTGAAAGTCACTGTGTATGCGCTCAATGGCACGGAGGTCGCGGATACCAACGGCGAGCGGGTTCCGGTCTATGTCCAGCAACAGCGTGGAACCGATGTCGATGTATTCGTGGACTTCGACCATGCACTGTTCACAGAGTTCGGCGGCGACCCTCGCGAGTACGCTGTGCTCGGGATCGCCGAGCACATCCGGGACCGCCGAGGCAGCCATCAGAACCTCGCATCAATTGCCGCGGATCTAATGGCCAAGTGTCTGCCCGACTTGAGGCTGACACCGAGTGCTCTCGGTGCGCGAGCGCATTCACTGCTGGACCGCGTGCGGCTCGCGATGCGGCCTGTGATCGCTGGAAACTCCGAGGGTTTCTGGTCCTATGTAGTCGAGACCGAGCAGGCCGCCGCCGAACAGCGCTTCGCGCAGGAAGGACTCGACGGCGATTGGCAGCAGGTTCGAGAGAGCGGGGACTGGATTCGCTACGCTTCGTCGGCGGCACTATCGCGGCTGATCCAGCAGCGCCCTGGAGAGTTTCTCGACGCCAAGGTTTTTCGTGCTTCCTACTCCAGCTTCACCGACAATCACGCACGCGCACTGACGGTCAATCGCCTAATCGGATATCTGAATGACGTCGGACAGTTAGCCGAACACCAAACACGCCGGCGCCCTGATGAGTTGAACCGAGGAAAGTTAAGTTGTCGGCTTCTTGGTGACGAACTCGTAGACACCGGAGACGCTCCCGATGACTGAGAGCTTTGTTGATCCGCAGCAGCTCATCATTGGCGGTGAGCGGCGGTTTGCTGTGCAAGTTGAGCGTCTACTGGGTCTCCTTCGCTATACCGACATCGTCAACATCGATGGGTCGGGTGACGTCGGCGGTGATCTGTTGGGAACGATCGCCGGTCAGCAGTGGGTATTTCAGGCGAAGTGGCAGAAGAAAGGGAGCGTACCCGCTAATGCCGTTGACGAAGTGTCCGCGGCAATGGATCACTACCGCGCCGACCGGGGCGTAGTCGTCACCAATGTTCGGCCGAGCCGAGATGCGATTTCTCGGGCGCAAGTGCTGGCTCGTACTGGCCAACGCATCGACTTCTGGAATGGGGTCGATCTTCAACAACTTTGGGAGCAGGCCCCGTGCCATCCTGCGCGAATTCGGCTGCGCAGCTACCAAAGCGATGCGGTTGCCGCGCTAGTCGATGACCTGGACACCGAAGGCCGGGCGTTGTTGGTTCTCGCGACTGGTCTGGGTAAGACCGTGGTGGGGGGCGAGGTGATTGCGCACCACCTGTCTCTCGATTCAGAGGCCGATATCCTCGTGGTCGCACACACGAAGGATCTTGTGGCGCAACTTGAGCGCGCAATGTGGCGTCACCTTCCGAAGACCGTCAAGACGCAGGTGCTGACTGGGGACGAGAAGCCGAAAGACCTTCGGGGCGTGACTTTTGCAACCGTCGCGAGCGCACTCAACGTTGCGCTAGCCGGCTACCGGCCATCGCTTGTAATGATCGACGAAACGCACCATGTCGGAGAAGACGGACAGTATGGGAGATTGCTCGGTGAACTGTCTGAGGTCAGCCAGTTCGGCGTGACTGCCACACCGTGGCGGGGTGACAGCTACGACATTGAGAATCACTTTGGCGCAGCTTCCTACAAGCTAGGCATCGGTGATGGTATGCGACTGGGTTATCTCGCTCAGGTCGACTACCGGTTGTTCTTGGACAACATTGATTGGGAAGTCGTCAAAGATGTCTCACACCGTTCGTACTCTATGAAGGAATTGAACACCAGACTCTTCCTTCCGCAGCGTGACGAAGCGATTGTCGATGAGCTAGCGGAGGCCTGGCGTTCTACGCTCGACCCACGCGCGATCGTCTTTTGCCAGACAAAGGAACATGCGGAGCGCATGGCCGAACTTCTTCGTCGGAGCCCGGAATGGAGAAGAGCGCAAGCCGTTCATGATGGTCTAAAGATTCGTGAGCGCCAGCTACGACTTCTTGACTTTCGTTCTGGACGCGTACCGATTCTGACGGCTGTCGACATCCTGAATGAAGGAGTCGATGTGCCAGATGTCAACATCATCTGCTTTGCCCGTGTTACGCATAGCCGCCGGATTTTCGTCCAACAGTTGGGTCGCGGACTTCGACTCCGTGAGGGCAAACATAAAGTAATCGCACTCGATTTCGTCAGTGACCTTCGACGAGTCGCGGCACTCCTAAACCTTCGTCGCCAAACTAACGCCGAGGAGATTGAAGTCATTTCTCACGTTCCTCAGCCACACATCACTTTCAGCAACGCCAAAGTGGAGTCACTCTTAGAGCAGTGGATACTAGACGCAGCTGACTTGGAGACCGCCAATGATGATGTGCGACTGCAGTTTATCGACCCGGACTTGCCAGCCTCATGAGTAGCGATTCCCGCCGCGTTCCGCGGGACCAACTCGACTCCGTGGTGAAGGCGCTATACGACGCAGCGCACCGGATTGATTGGGGGTATCTCCCCCCGAGCGCTCGAACCACCCAGTACGACGAATGGGTAAAGGACGCCGAAATCGGCGGCGTGCTAACTCAATACATGAGTAGTGAGAACGCGCGCTCTTGGATCAAAGATGGCCCGATGAAGGAGTACGGACGCGCGTGCCTTGGTGCCGGCCGATACGCAAAGTTCGGCGGGTCACCTAGCGCCACACCGGAGCAATTAGTGACCCACGCACTCGGCGCCCGTGCATCGGTGATCACAAACTCCTATGGCGTGAAGCCTTTCCACTGCCTTGCCATCGCTGATGGAGTCACGACTTACGTTTCCTGGGAGTCGCCCAAGAATCTTCGCCACCTTGTGTGGGCATCGATCAATTACCTGGCCGACCATCCGCAGGACACCGCCTGCATCATCCTCATGGAGACCATGGAGCGGCCGATCCCCCAAGCCGATAAGGTACGGCACTCACGCATCGCTGGGCGGTGCGCGATCAAGATCACTTATTACCAAGCCGCGCACCGGAGGCCTTTGGATGGCGAGAAGTTATGACGCGCGATCCGGCAATGACCTCACGGATTATGGCCGCCGTCAGGAATGCCAATACTCGGCCGGAAATGTTGCTGCGGCGCGAACTTCATAGCCGCGGCCTCCGTTACAGACTAACCTCCACTCTCACCGGAAGGCCCGACATCGTTTTCGGACCTGCTCGTGTTGCGTGCTTCGTTGACGGTGACCGTTGGCATGGCAATGGCTGGAAAGTCCGTGGATTCACTTCGTTCGAAGATGAGTTTGAGCACGCGAATTCCGACTTCTGGAAGGAGAAGATCCGGCGGAACATCGAACGAGACCGCGAAGTGGATGAGCGTTTAGCGGCGACCGGATGGCGCGTGATCCGTATCTGGGCATCTGACATCGAGAAGGATGTCAGTGGGGCGGCGGATCGCGTTGAAGCTGTGGTCCGCAGCCAGACGACGGGCGAGGCTGTATGACTGGCTCGCTCACGTCCGTCGAACTCTTCGCAGGTGGCGGTGGTATGGCGCTCGGTACACGCCAAGCTGGGTTTCAACACCTTGCCCTAGTGGAGTGGTTCAAGCCTGCGGCAGCAATATTGCGTCACAACGCCCGACTTCAGCCGGATCTGTGGCGTGAAGAGCTCGTACATGAAGTGGATGTCAGGCGATGGCTAAAACGGCCGACCATTGAGACTAGCGATGTCGATTTAGTCGCAGGTGGCCCACCGTGCCAACCTTTTTCACTCGCAGGCGTTCACGCAGGTGACGAAGACGATCGCAACATGTTTCCAGCAGCGCTCGATGCGGTTCGGAAATTCCAGCCGAAGTTTGTCATTTTCGAGAACGTTCCGGGCTTGACGCGTCCGTCTTTCGCTCCGTACTTCGCATACATCAAGCGTCAACTCGAAAAGCCGACTGTAGTAGCGAAAGACGGGGAGCTCTGGACTGACCATGACGGCCGCATTCAAAGGGCACGTCCTCGTTCTCTGCGCTACGTCGTACGTGAGCATCTCCTTGACGCCGCCGACTTCGGATTGCCACAAGCCCGTCGACGTGTGTTCCTGATCGCGATACGCGATGACTTGCCGGGCGCCGAGACATTTCCGGAGAACATTGACGGCGACCATTCGCGTGATGCACTCCTCTACGACCAGTGGGTGACCGGCGACTACTGGGCTGATCACAAATTGGCGATGCCTGAGCAGCCTGAAGGTTTGGAGTTTCGACTTGGCCAGTTGAAGGAACGCGGACGGCCCGACAAAGGCCGCTGGCAGACGATCCGAGATGCGGTCCGCGGACTGCCTGAACCGCTGAATGGTATTGAGGCCATCGGTGTTTCAAATCACCGCGGTGTACCAGGAGCTCGAGTCTATCCAAAGCATTCTGGCAGTCCATTCGACTGGCCCGCAAAGACTATCAAAGCCGGCGTTCACGGAGTGAGCGGAGGCGAAGCGATGATCCGTTTCGACGATGGCCGCGTTCGCTACCTCACTGTACGAGAAGCCGCTCGAATCCAGGGCTTCCCGGATAGTTACGAGTTTCCCGTACCAAGGTCACGCGGGATGGGAGCCATCGGGAATGCCGTAGCTTCCCCTATCGCGCGCATGCTGGCAGAACGGCTTAGGGCCACGGCCTCGGAGGATGCTGCGGGTAGCGCGTAGTTTTCGTTGGGTCACGCAATCTCCGGAAGACGTCTTCGTTGAATCGCCCGTGTAATTCGTTTCACTTCGGCCAATAACGCGTTCCGATCCGGCAATGCTTAAAGACTCTGAAGGATCCTGCTGCGTGACGCCCCCTTACACGAGTTTGACCCCGTCATGGACCCGCGATTGGGGCGCTTCCTCGAATGCATCCGAGACGCGCACCGCAAACGCCGGTACCATCACTCCTTGAACTTCTTCCTTTGTCATCCAACGGATTTCCCGAGCCTCGTCGGTTGCGTGGGGCTCACCAGCGGCCGGCCGGCAGCGGTATACCAACGCGACGATTCCGTGGGTCAAGTTCTTGTAGACACCCGTCAGCCGCTCGACGGCAACCTCAAGGCCGGTCTCTTCCAGCACCTCACGCTGAACACCGGCCTCGAAGGATTCATCCAGTTCGAGGACTCCCCCCGGCGCCTCCCAGTGGCCATTGTCGTCGCGCTTGATGACGAGGACCCGGCCATCATCGCGGACCACGATGCCGGCGACGCTGACCGAATGTTTCGGTGTGGCTGCCATGCGAGACTCCCTCTCCGTCCTGGTTCTGTAGTGACAGGGGACGTGTCGTTTCCCTAGACTAGTCGCCTAGACATGTATGGGGAGGCTCTCAGGTGCTGCAACTTGGCCAGATCGACCGAGCGGACGATAAGCCGCCATATCGGCAGATCGCCAGCATGTTGCGCGGCGCCATCAGTTCTGGCCAGCTCGAAGCTGGTGGGCGTCTGCCCTCTGAGGCCGAGCTGATCGAGCATTTCGGGGTCGCGCGGATGACAGTCCGCCAGGCAGTACAAGAACTGCGCGCCGAAGGCCTGGTGATCTCCGAGCACGGTCGGGGCGTGTTCGTGCGACCCGCTCCCCCAATTCGGCGGCTCGCATCCGATCGCTTCGCGCGGCAACATCGCACCAGCGGCAAAGCAGCATTCACCGTCGAAGCGGAGAAGTCCGGCTACGCACCTCAGGTCGACAACATCACCGTGACGCGCGAGACACCGGATTCGATTGTCGCCGAACGCCTTCGACTGCCTTCTGCCGAGGAAGTCGTGGTCCGATCACGGCGCTACCTCGCCGATGGCAAACCAGTCGAAACCGCGACCTCCTACATTCCTGCCGCGTTCGCCAGGGGAACCAAGATCGAACAGACCGATACCGGGCCGGGCGGCATTTATGCGCGCCTCGAAGAGGCCGGCCACACCCTCGCGAGATTCACTGAAGAGGTCGGCGCCCGAATGCCCACTCCCGAAGAACGCCGCGCCTTGCAACTTCCGCCAGGGGCGCCTGTTCTCACCGTGGTTCGGACTGCCTATGACACCAACGACGTAGCCGTCGAGGTGTGCGACACAGTGAAGGTGGCATCTGCCTACCTGCTGGAATACGACTTCTCGGCGCGCTGAAACGTCGCGAAACGA
>NZ_JAANOW010000006.1 GCF_011758805.1 Mycolicibacterium fluoranthenivorans
GCCAGTCCAGCTTCTACTCCGACTGGTACAAGCCGGCCTGCGGCAAGTCCGGTTGCACCACCTACAAGTGGGAGACCTTCCTGACCTCGGAGCTGCCCGCGTGGCTGCAGACCAACCGTCAGGTGAAGCCGACCGGTGGCGCCGCCGTCGGTCTGTCGATGGCGGGTTCGGCGGCCATGACGCTGGCGATCTACCACCCGCAGCAGTTCATCTACGCCGGCTCGATGTCGGGCTTCCTGAACCTGTCCGAGGGCTGGTGGCCGTTCCTGGTGAACATCTCGATGGGTGACGCCGGTGGCTACAAGGCCGACGACATGTGGGGCAAGACCGGCGATCCCGGGAACGCCTGGAAGCGCAACGACCCGTTCGTGAACATCAACCAGCTGATCGCCAACAACACCCGGCTCTGGGTCTACTGCGGTAACGGCACCCCGTCGGAACTCAGCGGCGGCGCCAGCGCGGGCAACCTGTTCAACGCGAAGTTCCTCGAAGGCTTGACCATCCGCACCAACAAGACCTTCCGGGACACCTACATCGCCAACGGCGGCACCAACGCCGTGTTCAACTTCCCGGAGAACGGTGTGCACGACTGGCCGTACTGGGGCCAGCAGCTGCAGGCCATGAAGCCGGATATGCAGCGCGTGCTGGGCGCGGTGCCGACCGCCTGACCCGCGGTACAGCAACAACCTGAAGTCTGACGGCGGTGCCCCCTCGGGGACACCGCCGTCAGGCGTTTTCACAGCAGTGGACTGCGGTGATGTGGTTCACTACAACGCGGCGGTGGGGAGATTCGGTGACTTCGATGAGGTGGGATATGCGGCTGGGCGAGCGAAGCGACGGGAAACTCATCCGGGGCGAGCGAAGCGACGGGAAATCTCTCCTGCAGTCGGCGATCCGCAAGACGGTGCAGGCGACATGTGCGGCGTTGCTGGCGCTGGGGCTGTGGTCGACGGCCGGGGCTCCGGCCCACGCGGACGGGATCGAGTACCTCCAGGTGCCGTCGGCGGCGATGGGCCGCGATATCCCGGTGGCCTTTCAAGCCGGCGGGCCGCACGCGGTCTACCTCCTCGACGCGTTCAACGCCGCACCCGAGGTGAGCAACTGGGTCAATGCCGGCGCGTTCAACACCCTGGCCGGTAAGGGCATCTCGGTGGCCGCCCCGGCCGGTGGTGCGTTCAGCATGTACACGAACTGGGAGCAGGACGGCAGCAAGCAGTGGGAGACGTTCCTGTCTCAGGAGCTGCCGGACTGGCTGGCCGCGAACAAGGGCCTGGCCCCGACCGGGCACGGTGTCGTGGGTGCGGCCCAGGGCGGCACGGCGGCGCTGACGCTGGCGGAGTTCCACCCGGACCGGTTCCGCTATGCGGGCTCGATGTCGGGCTTCCTGACGGTCGGCAACACCTTCCTCAACGGTGCGATCACCGCGGGTATGGCGCAGTTCGGTGGGGTCAACACCCAGGACATGTGGGGCCCGGCGCAGTTCGGGCGGTGGAAGTGGCACGACCCGGATGCCCACGTGCAGCTGTTGGCGGATAACAACACCCGGATCTGGGTGTTCAGCCCGCAGACGCTGACCTGTAGCGATCCCGCGGCGATGATCGGCTATTGCGATCAGGCGCAGGGCAGCAACCGTGCGTTCTACTCGCACTATCGCAGCCTCGGCGGCCGTAACGGGCACTTCGACTTCCCGACCGGTGGCCAGCACGACTGGAGCAGCTGGGGCCCGCAACTGGCGGCCCTGTCCGGCGATCTCTCGGCCGCCATCCGATAAGCCGGGGCGGGCGCAACCGCGGGAAATATCACATCACGGCATCGTCTCGGCCCGGGGGCACGCGCTGGACAGCCGGTACCGTGGAGCCGTGCAGCGTAACCACCGGTGGACTGCGGGTCTGGCAAAGCGACCCGCGCTGGTGTTGACCCCGCTGATGCTGGCCTCCACCGCGGCCGCGGTGTGCGGATGTTCGTTCAGCGACGACGTCATCACGACCATCGGACTGCCGTCTTCCCAGTCCGCCGGGCCGTCGGACGGGCTGGCGGACATCGCCCCGCCGGCCGCCAGCGCGGCCGGTGGCTACCGCGAGCACATGCCGATGTCCCATCAGCAGCAGTCCTATCTGGACGCGCTGGGCACGGCCGGCGTGCACCCCTCCGACGAGATCATCGCGCTGACGATCGGGTCCTATGTGTGTCAGGCACGGGCGGCCAAGCAGACCGATCAAGCGGTGTGGGACTTCGTCGTGCCGCTGGTCCGGGCGGATGTCCGTGAGGCGCACGTGAGTTCGACGGCCCCGCCGACGGGTGAGGTCGACTCTGTCACCGCCGACTACATTCGCATCGCGACCGAACAGCTCTGCTGACCGCTTCCCGCGGACATGACAGCAGTGCTCGGGCAACCCAGCTGAACCGAGGAGCTCATCAACTATGGCGAACAACCGCAAACGCCACCGGATTCTCGCGGTGGCCGCGGCCGGGGCGGTTGCCGTCCTGGTGGCGGTGATCGTCGCCGCACTCGTGGTCTGGCTGCGCCAGCCGGAGCATCCGCCGTTGGCCACGCCGCCGACGGCACCGCCCACCGCGGTCCCGACCACGGGTCCCTCGCCGAGCAAACCGCGCCCGGAGTTCCAGGACGCCAGCTGCCCGGATGTGTTCGTGCTGTCCATTCCCGGCACCTGGGAGTCCTCACCGGTGCTCGACCCGAACAACCCGGTGCAGTTCCCGGCCGCGCTGTTGCTCAATGTCACCAACCCGCTGCTGCAGCAGTTCGGTCCCGACCGGATCCAGGTCTACACGGTCCCCTACACCGCGCAGTTCCATAACCCGTTCGCCGCGGACGGTCAGATGTCCTACAACGACTCCCGCGCCGAGGGCACCAAGAAGGCGGTCCAGGCACTGACCGATATGAACAACCGGTGCCCGTTGAGCAGCTATGTGATCATCGGATTCTCCCAGGGCGCGGTCATCGGCGGCGATATCGCCAGCGATATCGGCAATGGCCGCGGCCCGGTCGACCAGGACCTGGTGCTGGGCGTGACGCTGATCGCCGACGGCCGGCGCCAGGACAACGTCGGTCAGAGCCTGCCCGCGAATCCGCCGGGACAGGGAGCCGAGATCACCCTGCACGAACTGCCGATGCTGTCCGCGCTGGGGCTGTCGATGACCGGCCCGCGCGACGGGGGTTTCGGCGCGCTCAATGACCGCACGTACCAGATCTGTGGGAACGGTGACCTGATCTGCGCCGCCCCCGAGGAGGCGTTCTCCGTCGGGAATCTGCCCGCGACGCTGCAGACCCTGCTGGGCAGCACGGCGGGGCCGGTGCACGCGCTCTACAACACCCCCCAGTTCTGGAGCCTGGACGGCCAGACGGCCACCCAGTGGACCGAGCAGTGGGCCCGCAACCTGCTGGACAACGCGCCGCACCCCAAACACGGCTGAGCTGTTCGGTCTACCCGCCGCTTCGCTCACCCCCAGGAACCCGACTCGCCGGTAACCAGATTTGGCCTGCGAGAATCGGTCCCCTAACATTAAGAGAAAACTAAGAGCGGTGGGCGGGCGTCGAGGGGGGGAACAGCGCGTCCCGGTACGATCGCCGGGGCTCGCGACGACCGTGCGAAGAGTGTGCAGTGACAGGAGAATTTGATGCCGTTCCATAACCCGTTCATCAAGGACGGTCAGATCAAGTTCCCTGATGGCGCCAGTATCGTGTCGCACGTCGAGCGCTGGGCCAAGGTCCGCGGCGACAAGCTCGCCTACCGGTTCCTGGACTACTCCACCGAGCGCGACGGTGTGGCCCGCGACCTCACCTGGGCCCAGTTCAGTGCCCGCAACAAGGCCGTCGCGGCCCGCTTGCAGCAGGTCACCCAGCCCGGTGACCGCGTCGCGATCCTCTGCCCGCAGAACCTGGACTACCTCGTCGCGTTCTTCGGCGCGCTCTACGCCGGTCGCATCGCGGTGCCGCTGTTCGATCCGTCGGAGCCCGGGCACGTCGGACGCCTGCACGCCGTCCTGGACAACTGCAGCCCGTCGGCCATCCTGACCACCACCGACGCCGCCGAGGGCGTGCGCAAGTTCTTCCGCAGCCGGCCGGCTAACCAGCGGCCCCGGGTCATCGCGGTGGATGCCGTGCCTGACGACGTCGCCGTCACCTGGGAAGAGGTGGTGGCCACCGAAGAGACCATCGCCTACCTGCAGTACACCTCGGGTTCGACGCGCATCCCCACCGGCGTGCAGATCACCCATCTGAATCTGGCCACCAACGTACTGCAGGTGGTCGAGGCTCTGGAAGGTGAGGAAGGCGATCGCGGCCTGTCCTGGCTGCCGTTCTTCCACGACATGGGTCTGATCACCGCGCTGATCGCCCCGATGATCGGCCACTACTTCACCTTCATGACGCCGGCGGCCTTCGTGCGCCGGCCCGAGCGCTGGATCCGCGAGATGGGCTTCAAGCCCGACGACACCGGCGGTGTCATCTCGGTGGCCCCCAACTTCGCCTTCGATCACGCCGCCGCCCGCGGTGTGCCGAAGGAGGGCGACGCACCGCTCGACCTCTCCCATGTCAAGGCGGTCCTCAACGGCAGCGAGCCCATCTCGGCGGCCACCGTGCGCCGCTTCAACGAGGCCTTCGCGCCCTTCGGCTTCCCGCCCAAGGCCATCAAGCCGTCCTACGGCCTGGCCGAGGCCACCCTGTTCGTGTCCACCACCCCGGCCGCCGAAGAGCCCAAGATCATCAATGTCGACCGCGATGCGCTGAACACCGGTCGCATCGTCGAGGTGGATGCGGACTCGCCCAAGGCGGTGGCGCAGGCCTCGGCAGGCAAGGTCGGCATCTCCGAATGGGCCGTCATCGTGGATGCGGAATCCGCGACGGAACTGCCCGACGGCCAGATCGGTGAGATCTGGATCAGCGGCCAGAACATGGGTACCGGGTACTGGGGTAAGCCGGAGGAGACCCGTGAGATCTTCCAGAACACCCTCAAATCGCGGACCAGCCCCTCGCACGCCGAAGGCGCGGCGGATGACGCGACCTGGGTGCGCACCGGTGACTTCGGCGCGTTCTACGGCGGTGACCTCTACATCACCGGCCGCGTCAAGGACCTCGTCATCATCGATGGCCGCAACCACTACCCGCAGGACCTGGAGTACTCGGCGCAGGAATCCACCAAGGCGCTGCGCACCGGATTCGTGGCGGCCTTCTCGGTGCCGGCGAATCAACTGCCTGCCGAGGTGTTCGAAAACACCCACGCCGGACTGAAATTCGATCCGGAGGACACCTCCGAACAGCTCGTCATCGTGGGCGAACGCGCGCCGGGCTCGCACAAGCTCGACCTGGGCCCGGTCGTCGACGATATCCGCGCCGCCATCGCGGTCCGGCACGGCGTGACGGTGCGCGATGTGCTGCTGACACCGGCGGGTGCCATCCCGCGTACCTCCAGCGGCAAGATCGGCCGCCGCGCATGCCGCGCCGGTTACCTCGACGGCAGCCTGCGCAGCGGCAAGACCGCCAACGACTTCCCGGACGAAACGGACTGAACCCCGCATACATCCGGCCCCTCAACCAGGCCGCACGGCGGCGAAAGCGAATGAAAATGACTGACACTGGCGAGAACTCGCAGACTTCAGAATCCAACGTCGCCGCCGGGGCGGCTCCGGCCACCGACATGACGGTCGCCGAGATGCGCGAATGGCTGCGCAACTGGATCGCCACCGCCACCGGCCAGTCGCCCGACTCGATCAACGAGTCGGCCCCGATGGTCGAGCTCGGCCTGTCCTCCCGCGATGCCGTCGCGATGGCCTCCGATATCGAGGACCTGACCGGTGTCACGCTGACCGCCACCGTCGTCTTCCGCAATCCGACCGTCGAGTCGCTGGCGAAGGTGCTCATCGAGGGTGAGCCCGAACCCGAGGACGTCGGCGACGAAGACTGGTCGCGCCCGGCCGGAGTCGAGGACATCGCGATCGTCGGTGTGGCGACCCGCTTCCCCGGGGACATGAACACCCCCGACGAGATGTGGGCGGCGCTGCTCGAGGGCCGCGATGCGAGCTCGGATCTGCGGGAGGGCCGTTGGTCGGAGTTCCTCGGTGAGCCCCGGGTCGCCGAGCGGGTGGCCAGGGCCCACACCCGCGGCGGGTATCTGTCGGATATCAAGGGTTTCGACTCCGAGTTCTTCGCACTGTCGAAGATGGAAGCCGACAATGTCGACCCGCAGCAGCGGATGGCACTCGAGCTGACCTGGCAGGCCCTTGAGCACGCCCGGATCCCGGCCTCCAGCCTGCGCGGCGCCGATGTCGGTGTGTATGTGGGCAGTTCGAACAACGACTATATGTTGCTGGCCGTCGCCGACCCCACCACCGCTCACCCGTACGCCATCACCGGCACGGCCAGCTCCATCATCGCCAACCGGGTGTCGTACTTCTTCGACTTCCGCGGACCGTCGGAGTCCATCGACACCGCGTGCTCCAGCTCGCTGGTCGCCGCCCACCAGGGTGTGCAGGCCCTGCGCAGCGGCGAGATCGACGTGGCGATCGTCGGTGGGGTGAACGCCATGGTGACCCCGATCGTCACCATCGGTTTCGACGAGGTCGGCGGGGTGCTGGCCCCGGACGGCCGCTGCAAGTCCTTCTCTTCGGACGCCAACGGTTACGCCCGTTCCGAGGGCGGCGGCATGCTGGCGCTCAAGCGGCTGTCGGATGCCCGCCGCGACGGGGACCAGATCCTGGCAGTCATCGCCGGCTCCGCGGTCAACCACGACGGCCGGTCCAACGGCATGCTGGCCCCCAATCCCGATGCGCAGGAAGCGGTTCTGCGTAAGGCGTACAAGAACGCGGGTATCGACCCCCGCGACGTCGACTACATCGAGGCGCACGGCACCGGCACCATCCTGGGTGACCCGATCGAGGCCGACGCCCTGGGCCGGGTCGTCGGCCGTGGCCGCGCCGCCGACAAGCCGGCGCTGCTGGGTGCGGTGAAATCCAATCTGGGACACCTCGAATCGGCCGCGGGCGCGGCGAGCCTCGCCAAGGTGGCGTTGTCGCTGCAACACGACAAGCTGCCCCCGTCGATCAACTATGCGGGCCCCAACCCGTACATCGACTTCGACAAGGAACACCTCAAGGTCAACGACACCGTCTCGGAGTGGCCGCGCTACAGCGGACGCGCCATCGCGGGTGTGTCGGGCTTCGGTTTCGGTGGCGCCAACGCCCACCTGGTGCTGCGTGAGGTGCTGCCGGCCGATCTGGTCGAACCCGAGCCGGAACCCGAAGTCAGCGAACAGAAGTCGGATGACGCCGACGCCGTGTACGTCGGCGGGGTCCGGATGGACGAGTACGGCGAGTTCGTCGACAGCGACGGCCCGGATGGTCTCCCGGGCTCCTCTTCGCAGGACGAGGGCGGCTACGAGCTGCCCGGTCTGACCGATGAGGCCAAGCGGCTGATCGAGGTCGGTCGTGCCGAGATCGAGGCGCTGGAGTTCACTCCCGTTGTGCCGCTGGTGATCTCCGGATTCCTCACCTCGCGTAAGAAGTCCGCTGCCGCGGAGCTCGCCGACTGGATCGACAGCGAAGAGGGCCGCGCCTCGTCACTGGAGTCGATCGGCCGCTCGCTGTCCAAGCGCAACCACGGCCGCTCGCGTGCCGTGGTGCTGGCCCATGACCACGACGAGGCCGTCAAGGGCCTGCGGGCCGTCGCCGAGGGCAAGCAGAGCCCGCTGGTGCTGGCCGCCGACGGCCCCGTCACCAACGGACCCGTCTGGGTGCTGGCCGGTTTCGGCGCGCAGCACCGCAAGATGGGCAAGAGCCTGTATCTGCGCGACGAGGTGTTCGCCGAGTGGATCAACAAGGTCGACGCGCACATCCAGGACGAACGCGGCTACTCCGTCGTCGAACTGGTCCTCGACGATGCGATCGACTACACCAACGAGACCTGCGAATACCCCATCGAAGTGGTCCAGACGGTGATCTTCGCCATCCAGATCGCGCTCGGTGAGCTGCTGAAGCACCACGGCGCGAAACCTGCTGCGGTGGTGGGTCAGTCGCTCGGTGAAGCGGCCGCAGCCTACTTCTCCGGTGGGCTGTCCCTGGCCGATGCCACCCGCACCATCTGCTCCCGCGCGCATCTCATGGGTGAGGGCGAGGCGATGCTGTTCGGCGACTACATCCGGCTGATGGCGTTGGTCGAGTATTCGGCCGAGGAGATCAAGACCGTCTTCTCCGACTTCCCGGGTTTGGAGGTCTGCGTTTACGCCGCCCCCACCCAGACCGTCATCGGCGGCCCGCCCGAGCAGATCGACGCGATCATCGCCCGGGCCGAATCCGAGGGCAAGTTCGCCCGCAAGCTGCAGACCAAGGGCGCCAGCCACACCCAGCAGATGGACCCGCTGCTGGGTGAGCTCTCCGCCGAGATCCAGGGCATCCAGGCGCTGCCGCTGCAGACGGCGTACTTCTCCACCGTGCACGAAGGCAAGTTCATCCGGGCCGGCGCCGATCCGATCCACGATGTGGAGTACTGGAAGAAGGGCCTGCGGCACAGCGTCTACTTCACCCACGGGATCCGCAACGCCGTCGACAACGGGCACACCACCTTCCTGGAGCTCGCGCCGAACCCGGTGGCGCTCATGCAGGTCGGCCTGACGACCGCCAGCGCCGGTCTGCACGATGCGCAGCTCATCGGCACGCTCGCCCGTAAGCAGGACGAGGTCGACTCGATGACGGTGGCGATGGCCAACCTCTTCGTGTACGGCCACGATCTGGATCCGCGGGTGTTCTTCGGTGCCGGTGAGCACGCGAACATCCCGCCCACCCGCTTCAAGTACAAGGAGCACTGGCTCAACGCCCGGTTCGCCGGTGACAGCTCGGCGGTCCTGCCGGGCACTCATGTCGCCACTCCCGACGGCCGGCATGTCTGGGAGTACGCCCCCAACGGTGCCACCGATCTCGCGGCTCTGGTGAAAGCCGCTGCCACCCAGGTTCTTCCGGACGCCGTACTGACCGCCTTCGAACAGCGTGCGGTCCCCGGTGACGGGGCCCGGCTGGTCACCACGCTCACCCGGCATCCCGGTGGGGGCACCGTGCAGGTGCACGCGCGTATCGACGAGTCGTTCACCTTGGTGTACGACGCGGTGGTCAGCCGCAGCGGTAGCGCCGCGGTGCTGCCCGTGGCGACGGGTGCCGCGGTGGCGATCGCGGCTGAGCCGGTGGCCGAGGCGGCGCCCGATCACGTCGCCGACGTGGCCATCCTGCAGGACAACCTGACCGCCGGCGCCGGCCTGGCCGCGAATTTTGCCAAGTGGTCACCGGAATCCGGTGAGACGGTGGCGGATCGCCTCGGCAGCATCGTCGGTGGGGCCATGGGTTACGAGCCCGAGGACCTGCCGTGGGAGGTCCCGCTGATCGAGCTGGGCCTGGATTCGCTGATGGCCGTGCGCATCAAGAACCGCGTCGAGTACGACTTCGACCTGCCGCCGATCCAGCTGACCGCGGTGCGCGATGCCAACCTCTACAACGTCGAGGAGCTCATCAAGTACGCGATCGAGCACCGCGACGAGGTCGATGAGATCGCCGAATCCCAGAAGGGACAGACCGCCGAGGAGATCGCGGCCGCGCAGGCCGAACTGCTGGGCGGGGCGACGACGGTCGCCGAGTTGGAGGCGAAGTTAGCCGAGGCGAGCGCAGCGACGGGAAGTGTGACCGAGGCGGGTCACCCGGTCGCGGAGAGCGGGCAGACCCCGGTCGCGTCGCCCACCGAGCTCGAAATCCCGCCGCCGCCCACGGATCCGACCGGACCCACGGCGACCATCCCCGCACCACCGAGTGATCCGGCCGGCCCCAGCAAGGCCACCGCGGCCGCGGCCGCGGCGAAGGTGCTGACGCAGGAGGCTGTCACCGAGGCGCTCGGCGCCGATGTGCCGCCGCGGGATGCCGCCGAACGTGTCACGTTCGCCACCTGGGCGATCGTCACCGGTAAGTCGCCGGGCGGCATCTTCAACGAGCTGCCGAAGCTCGATGACGCGGCCGCCGACAAGATGGCGAAACGGCTGACGGAGCGCGCCGAGGGCACCATCACCGTCGAGGATGTGCGTTCCGCCAAGAACATCGAGGAACTGGCCACCGTGGTGCGCGCCCAGCTCGAAGAGGGTGTGGTCGACGGATTCATCCGCACCCTGCGGGCAGCGAAGGAGGGTTCGACCGCCCTTCCGCTGTTCGTCTTCCACCCGGCCGGTGGATCGACGGTGGTGTACGAGCCGTTGATCAAACGGCTGCCCGCGGACATCCCGGTGTACGGCATCGAGCGTGTCGAAGGCTCCATCGAGGAGCGGGCCGCCGAGTACGTGCCGAAACTGCTTGAGGTGCATCAGGGTCCGTTCGTGTTGGCGGGTTGGTCGCTCGGTGGCGCGCTGGCCTATGCCTGCGCGATCGGGCTCAAGCAGGCCGGCGCGGATGTGCGGTTCGTCGGCCTGATCGACTGTGTGCGCCCCGGTGTGCCGATCGACCAGACCCAGGCGGGCATGCGTGCCCGCTGGGACCGCTACGCACGGTTCGCCGAGCGGACCTTCAACGTCGAGGTACCGGCCATCCCCTACGAGGAGTTGGAGAAGCTGGACGACGAGGGCCAGGTCAAGTTCGTCCTGGACATCGTCGCGCAGAGCGGGGTGCAGATCCCGGGCGGCATCATCGAGCACCAGCGGACGTCCTATCTGGACAACCGTGCGCTGGACACCATCGAGCTCCGGCCTTACGACGGGCACGTCACCTTGTACATGGCCGACCGCTACCACGATGACGCGATCGTCTTCGAGCCCGCGTACGCCACCCGTCAGCCCGACGGCGGATGGGGCGAAGCGGTCAAGGATCTGGAGGTGGTGCCCATCGGTGGTGAGCACATCCAGGCCATCGACGAGCCCATCATCGCCAAGGTCGGCGCGCACATGAGCGAGGCCATCAACCGTATCGAGAGCGAAGCGACGGCTAGCACAGCAGAGAAGGACGCGAACAAGTGACCGAAACCTCCAGTGTCCCAGCGGTAACCACGGCGCAGAAGCTGGCCGAGCTCCGTGAGAAGCTGGCACTGGCCGCCGACCCCGGTGATGAGAAGGCCAAGGCCCGCCGCGACAAGAAGGGCATTCCGAGTGCCCGCGCCCGCATCCACGCACTGCTCGATCCGGGCAGCTTCCTGGAGATCGGCGCGCTGGCCAAGACCCCCGGGGACCCCAACGCCTACTTCGGCGACGGTGTGGTCACCGGCCACGGCACCATCGACGGCCGTCCCGTCGGCGTGTTCAGCCACGATCAGACGGTGTTCCAGGGCTCGGTCGGTGAGATGTTCGGCCGCAAGGTCGCCAAGCTGATGGAGTGGGTGGCCATGGTCGGCTGCCCGATCATCGGTATCAACGACTCGGCCGGTGCCCGCATCCAGGACACCGCGACCTCGCTGGCCTGGTACGCCGAACTCGGGCGCCGCCATGAGATGCTGCGCGGGCTGGTCCCCGAGATCTCGCTGATCTTCGGCAAGTGCGCCGGTGGCGCGGTGTACTCGCCGATCCAGACCGATCTCGTTGTGGCGGTGCGCGATCAGGGCTACATGTTCATCACCGGACCGGATGTCATCAAGGACGTCACCGGTGAAGACGTCAGCTTCGACGAGTTGGGCGGCGCCGATGTGCAGGCGCAGCGCGGCAACATCCACAAGGTGGTCGAGTCGGAGGCCGCGGCGTACCAGTACGTCCGCGACTACCTGAGCTTCTTGCCCCCCAACCACTTTGACGATGCGCCCATCGTCAACCCGGGCCTGGAGCCCGAGATCACCCCGAGTGATCTGGAGCTCGACACGATCGTGCCGGATTCGGACAACATGGCCTACGACATGCACGAGGTCCTGCTCCGGATCTTCGACGACGGTGACGTCTTCGAGATCGCCGACCAGCGCAGCCCGTCCATGATCACGGCGTTCGCCCGGGTGGACGGCCGCCCGGTCGGGGTGGTGGCCAACCAGCCCATGCACATGTCCGGTGCGGTGGGTAACGAGGCCTCCGACAAGGCCGCCGGGTTCATCCGGTTCTGCGATTCGTTCAACCTGCCCTTGGTGTTCGTCGTCGACACCCCGGGTGCGATGCCGGGTGTGGAAGAGGAGAAGGGCGGCATCATCAAGCGTGGTGGCCGCTTCTTCAACGCCATCGTGGAAGCCGATGTGCCGAAGGTGACCATCATCGTGCGCAAGGCCTACGGCGGCGGATACGCCGTGATGGGCTCCAAGCAGTTGTCCGCGGACCTCAACTTCGCGTGGCCCACCGCCCGCATCGCGGTGATCGGCGCCGAAGGTGCGGCGCAGTTGCTGGTGAAGCGCTTCCCGGATCCGACCGCACCCGAGGTGCAGAAGATCCGTGCCGACTTCATCGAGGGTTACAACCTGAATCTGGCGACGCCGTGGATCGCCGCCGAGCGCGGCTATATCGACGGTGTCATCGAACCGCACGAGACCCGTCTGCTGCTGCGCAAGTCGCTGCATCTGTTGCGGGACAAGCAGAACATCCACAAGGTGCAGCGCAAGCACGGCCTGACCCCGCTCTAACCCAAGACAGCGGTCCCGAACCACAGGCAGGCCAGCAGCGCCATCTCGGTGTCGAGGCGGTCCTCGCCCAGCGGTCGGCCGCGGCGCTGCAGTGCCCGGCCGACCCGGTACTTCACCGTGTTGTAGTGGACGGTGAGTTCCTCGGCGGCGGCGGTGTAGCTGCCGCCGTGCTTCAGGAATACCCGCAGGGTGTCGCGCAGGCCGGCGTCGGTCGTGGTGTCTGCGGCCAGCTCACCCAACGTGTCCTGCACGAATACCTTGGTCTCGTCGAGGTTTTCGCCGAGCAGGGCGGCAGCGGCCAGGCCGGGAGTGCCCGCGTCGACGACGCCCGCCGCGCCGGCTGCCATCGCGATACCGCGGGCGCGCAGCGCCTGGGTGTGTGAGCGCCGAAATCCTGCCACCCCCGGAAGGGGCCTGCCCAGCGCGACATTCGGCGGGTCGGTGGCCTGGGCGTGGAACTGACGCACCCGCTGGGCCGCCTCGTCCTGATTCGCCAGCGGTATCCAGCCCCAGCCGGTCACCTGGTCGGCCGGGACGAACAGGGGTGCACTCTGAGGTGCGACGGTCTCGGTCATCCCGCGCAGGAACGATTCCAGGCGGGCCAGCCCGTCGTCGCGGCCGGTGTCGCTGCCGGGATCGGGGGGCCACCACAGGATCAGGCCGAGGTGTGTGCGACGCATCGGGTAGCGGATGGCGGTGGTGAGGGCATCCACGTCGTGGCCGGCGCCTGCCAGGATCTCACGGACCCGGATCGCTCTGGTGCTGTTGCGGTTGGTCAGCCAGCGGTCCCGCTCGTCCTCGTAGACGCCGACGACCTGCTGCGAAATCCAGTCGATGTAGCCGAACGTCATCGAGGTGATCCGTCCGTACAGGGCGAGGCTGGTGCGCGGGTCCAATGCGGCCGTGCCGATCTCGTCGGCGGCGACGTCCAGCACCAGGGCATGTCCCAGCCGGTAGGCCCGAACCAGGGCGTTCATCGGAACCCCGCGCTGGGCGAGGCGCCGGGCGTATTCGAGCGCGGCTGTCGGTGCCTCGATGTTGTCCAGGGATATATCGTGGCGCAACGCGCCGAAGATGGTATCGATGTTGCTCTCGACGCTGGCGGTCAGCAGATCGAGGATCTCGGCGTCCCCGCGCAACTCGGCGATATCGGTTGCGAGCTGCCGCTGAACGCTGTGCGCCACCTCCACCTGGCGGCGCATCAGCGCGTCGAGGACTGCTGCATTGGCGTCGGCGACCGTGGGGTCCATGGGCCGACAGCTTAATGCCGGATTGTCTCCGGGGGACAAAGCGGATTCTGATGTTCATCGGGCGACGACAGTGTGTCCCAAGGCACATATTCCTACCTTCGTGACATGCACCTCTCGTCCCTGCCCGACCGCCGCGCCGAATCGGCGCCTGATCGCATGGCCGTCTCCGACGACCACATCGCCTACACGAACGCCGGGTTCCTGGACGCGGTGCGACGGGCCGCCGCCGCCATGGCCGGCCGCGGCGTGCGCCCCGGCGCCGTCGTCGCGGTGATGCTGCCCCAATCGCGCGGCCTTCGTGGTCGCCATGTTCGCGGCCTGGCGTCTGGGCGCCGTCGTCACCCCCATCAGTCCCACGTTGGTCGCTGCGGAGCGGGAGCACCAGATCGCGGATTCCGGAGCTGTCGTCCTGCTGGCCGAGTGGGACGTGGACACGGAGATCCCGGTGCTGTCGGTGGACGATCTCGATACCGATCCATGGACGGCCGAACCAGCCCCCAACCCCGACGACGCCCTCGCGCTGCTGATCTACACCAGCGGAACCACCGGCAGGCCCAAAGGGGTGATGCTCGACCATCGCAACGTGAATGCCATGTGCACCATGGTGATCGAAGGATTCGATCTGACCGCGGCCGACCACAGCCTGCTGATCCTGCCGCTGTTCCACGTCAACGCCATCGTGGTGAGCACTTTGTCACCGTTGATCGCGGGCGGGCGTACCACCATCGCGGGCCGATTCGACCCGGTCGGCTTCTTCGACCGCGTCGAGGCCAGCCGGGCCAGTTACTTCTCCGCGGTCCCCACCATCTACACCATGCTCGCGGCGCTGCCGGCCGAGGTGGCACCCGATACCAGTTCGATCCGGTTCGCCGTCTGCGGTGCGGCGCCCGCGAGCGTCGAACTCCTGGAGAAGTTCGAGAACCGCTATGGCATCGGGATCATCGAGGGCTACGGCCTGTCCGAGGGCTCATGCGCGAGCACCTGCAATCCGCTCGAGGGCAGGCGAAAGCCGGGAACCGTCGGGCTTCCGCTGCCCGGGCAGCAGATCCGGATTATCGACGGCGCCGGCACCGAGGTGCCTGCAGGGGGTACCGGCGAGGTGATCATCAAGGGGCCCAACGTCATGCGCGGCTATCTGAACCGCCCGGCCGACACCGCCAAGACGGTGGTCGACGGCTGGTTGCGCACCGGTGACATCGGCCGCTTCGACGAGGACGGCTACCTGGTGCTCGTCGACCGGGCGAAGGACATGATCATCCGGGGCGGGGAGAACATCTACCCCAAGGAGATCGAGACGGTCGCCTATCAGATGCCGGAGGTCGCCGAGGCGGCGGTGATCGGGCGGCCGAGTGCGCTCTACGGCGAGGAGCCGGTGCTCGTGGTGTCCCTGCATGCCGCTGTCGGCGTCGATGCCATCGATGCCCATCTGCGCGCATCGTTGTCGAAATACAAAGTCCCCGTGGAGATCACGGTGCTGGACGAGCTGCCCAAGAATCCGGTCGGCAAGATCGACAAACCAGCACTCCGAAAAACATTCGCCGCCCGTCGGATCGACGCCTAGGAGCTCATCATGGGATTCGTCAAACCCACCCTGCCCGATGTCGACCTCGAAGAATTCCTGGGCCTGCCGCTGCGCGACCGCCTCCGGATCATGTCCCTCAAATGGGTGGATCAAGGTTTCGGTGCGCCCCGCATGATCCATGTCATCTACATCGTCAAACTCGTGCTCTTCTATGCCGTCCTGGGCATCTTCATCGCCACGGCAACATCGGGTCTGCCCGCCTTCTGGCACGGGATCGGCTGGTGGAACCAGCCCATCGTCTACCAGAAGATCATCCTGTGGACGATCCTGCTGGAGCTGCTCGGGCTGGCCGGGTCCTGGGGACCCCTGGCGGGCAAGACCAAACCGATGACCGGAGGGTTCCGGTTCTGGGCCAAGCTCAACACCATTCGGCTTCGGCCGTGGAAGGCGGTGCCCTTCACCGACGGTGACAGGCGAACCTGGTTCGACATCATCGTCTACCTGGCGCTGGTCGCAGGCGTCGTGGTGGCGATGGTTTCCCCTGGTGTGCTGAGCGATTCGCTGACGGCGGTGCTACCAGCGAACACCTCGGGGCTGGTGAACCCGGTATTGCTGATCGTCCCGATCGTGCTGCTGGTGCTGATCGGCCTGCGAGACAAGACCATCTTCCTGGCCGCCCGCGGCGAACAGTACCTGCCTGCGCTGCTGTTCTTCGCCGTGCTGCCGTTCACCGACATGATCATCGCCGGCAAGCTGCTGATCGGCACGGTGTGGATCTGGGCCGGGATCTCGAAGTTCGGCCTGCATTTCACCAACGTCATCCCGCCGATGGTGAGCAACAGCCCGATGATCCCGTCCAGGTGGCTCAAACGCGCCCACTACCGGAACTATCCGGTAGATCTGCGGCCGTCGCACCTGTCCACCTTCATGGCTCACTGTCTCGGCAGCTTCGTGGAGATCGCGGCGCCCCTGACCCTGCTGTTGTCCCCGTGGCCGTGGCTGACCATCACCGCCGTCGTGGTCATGGTCGGATTCCACCTGTTCATCATCTCGACCTTTCCGCTGGCGGTCCCGGTGGAATGGAATGTGCTCTTCGCCTACGCGACCGTGTTCCTGTTCCTCGGGTTCCCGAACTGGGACGGCTACGCGGTGGGGGACATGTCGTCACCCTGGTTGACGGTCGCGTTGCTGGCCGGGTTGTGCTTCTTCCCGGTCCTGGGCAATCTCCGGCCCGATCTGGTGTCCTTCCTGCCGGCCATGCGGCAGTACGCGGGCAACTGGGCTTCGGCGGTGTGGACGTTCACCCCCGGCGCCGAGCAGAAGCTCAACCGGGTCACCCGGTCCTCGCCCAACACCGTCGACCAGTACATCGACTTCGGCTGGGACCCGGTCACCGCCGAAGTGTTCGCCCAGCAGGTGACGGCGTGGCGGGCCATGCACAGTCAGGGCCGCGGGCTGTACTCGGTGCTGCTGAAATCGCTGCCCGATATCGACACCCGCACCGTCCGGGAGGGCGAGATGTCGTGCAACACCATCATCGGCTTCAATTTCGGCGACGGACACCTGCACAATGAGGATCTGATCCGGGGCATCCAGACCGAAGCCCGGTTCGAACCGGGCGAGTTCGTCATCGCCTGGGTGGAATCGCAGCCCATCCACAAGAAGACCCAGGAGTACAAGGTGATCGACGCGGCCCTCGGCGTCATCGAACGCGGCACCTGGAATGTCGCCGACCTGGTGAACGAGCAGCCCTGGCTGCCCAACGGGCCGATCCCGCTGAACGTCACCTGGCAGCGAGCCGGAGCCAGTCGATGACATCCGCGGTGGTGGTGGGTGGCGGCCCGAACGGGCTGGCCGCCGCCATCACGCTGGCCCGGGCCGGCGTCGAGGTCACCGTGCTGGAGGCCGCCGATCAGATGGGCGGGGGTGTGCGGTCCGGGGAAGCGATCGTCCCCGGTCTGGTGCACGACCACTGCGCCGCCATTCACCCGATGGCCGTCGGCTCGGCTTTTCTCGCCGACCTGGATCTGGCACGGCACGGATTCCGTTGGCGCTGGCCCGAAGTCGACTGTGCACATCCACTCGATGGTGGCGGCGCCGCGCTGCTGCACCGCAGCGTCGACGACACCGCCGCGGGGTTGGGGCCCGACGGTGCGCGCTGGCGCGCGCTGTTCGCCGGTCCCGTCGGCCGGTTCGACCGGCTGTCGCAGGACATCATGGGACCGCTGCTGCATGTCCCGAAACATCCCCTGACGCTGGCACGTTTCGGTGCGCCGACGCTGCTACCCGCCGCGGCGCTGGCCCGGTTGTTCCGCACCCCGGCGGCAGCCGCGCTGTTCGGCGGTGTCGCCGCCCACACCTTCCGTCCCCTGCACTACCCGATGACGTCGGCGATCGGGCTCGGCATCATCACCGCCGGGCACCGGCACGGCTGGGCAGTCGCCGAGGGTGGCTCGCAGTCGCTCACCGATGCCCTCGCGGCCACGCTGTCCGAGCACGGCGGCGAGGTTCGGACCGGGGTGCGCGTCACCTCGGCGGCTCAGCTGCCCGCCGCCGACGTGGTGCTCTTCGATCTGGCGCCGACCGCTGTCGCCGATATCCTGGGTGACCGGCTGCCCCGGCGCGCAAGCCGGTCCTTGAGTAAATTCCGTTATGGCCCAGGGGCTTTCAAGGTCGACTTCGCGGTGCAGGGCGGGGTGCCGTGGCGCAATCCCGACGCCGGGCGGGCCGGCACCGTGCATCTGGGCGGTGATCTCGGCGAGATCGCGGCCACCGAACGCGACATCCACGCCGGCCGCATGCCGGCGCGGCCCTTCGTGCTCGTCGGCCAGCAGTATCTGGCCGACCCTGGCCGCTCGGTCGGGGACATCCATCCGGTGTACTCCTACGCCCATGTGCCGCACGGGTTCACCGGGGACGCCACCGAGGCCGTCATCGGTCAGTTCGAGCGGTTCGCCCCCGGGTTCCGCGACCGGGTGGTCGGCATGGCGGTCCGCTCCACCACCGAGATGTCGGTACACAACCCCAATTTCGTCGGCGGCGATATCTGTACCGGCGCCAAGGACATCCGCCAGCTGGTGTTCGGACCGCGGCCCACCCTGCACCCGTACCGGCTCGGGGTGCCCGGCACGTACCTGTGCTCCGGGGCCACCCCGCCCGGCCCCGGCGCGCACGGCATGTGCGGGGCCAACGCGGCCGCCGAGGCGCTGGCCTACCTGCGACGGTGATTCTCCTCGCGCTGCCGGCGCACCGTCCCTGATCAGGTGCGTCGCCCCCCCGTCTAGAGATGCGGCACCCCATCTCTGATCGGCCATTACACTTCGCCCATGCCGCTCGAGGAAGGCCAGGTGATCGCCGGGTACATCGTGGTGCGGTCACTCGGCGCCGGCGGTATGGGCGAGGTCTACCTGGCACAGCACCCGCGGCTACCCCGCCGGGACGCGCTCAAGGTCCTCGGCGCCACGGTGTGTGCCGACTCCGAATATCGGCAGCGTTTCGAGCGTGAGGCAGATATCGCCGCCACCCTCTGGCACCCGCACATCGTGGAGGTGCACGACCGCGGAGATGTCGACGGTCAGTTGTGGATCGCCATGGACTATGTCGAGGGCACCGACGCCGGCGCGCTGCTGGCCGAGCGCTACCCGAGCGGAATGCCGGCCGATGAGGTGGTGCGCATCGTCACTGCCGTCGCCGAAGCGCTCGACTACGCCCACCAGAAGGGGCTGCTGCACCGCGACGTCAAACCGGCCAACATCCTGATCGCCAACCCGGACACCTCCGATGAACGAGTCCTGTTGGCCGACTTCGGCATCGCCCGTCGTACCGGAGAGACCAGCAATCTCACCGGCACCAACATGACCGTGGGCACCGTCGCCTACGCGGCACCAGAACAGCTGACCGGTGCCGAGATCGACGGTCGTGCCGACCAGTACGCGCTGGCGTCGAGCGCGTACCAGTTGCTCACGGGGTCGCCACCCTTCCAGCATTCCAATCCGGCCGTGGTGATCAGCCAGCACCTGACCGCAAGCCCGCCACCCATCGGGGACCGCAGGCCGGAACTCTCCGGTCTGGGACCGGTTTTCGAGCGTGCCCTGGCCAAACATCCCGCCGAGCGGTACGGCAAGTGCGTGGACTTCGCCCGCGCCCTCGAACACCGGATCGGCACCGCCGGATCCGAGGCCACCATGCTCGCCGTCACGGCCTCCGGGCCGCGGCACGCCAAGGCACATCCCGCACCGGCCAGGTCCCGGTCCACGCTGGTGGTGTCCGCGGTGGCAGTGGCGCTCGTCGCCGTGATCGGGGCGGCGGTGGCGTTCGCACTGGGCGCCTTCGGCCGGCCCGGCGGCACACCGGCACCCGCGCAGACCAAGACTTCCACCGCGACGGCCGCCCCGCCGCCACCGGTGCTTTCGTCGCCGGCACCCGCCCAGGCGCCGGCGATACCCGTCGTCGTCGTCGGGGCCACCTGTGCCACCCTGGGCGCCGCCGGCGTCGCGGAGTCGGGAGCGCCCGCGTACTGCGCTCAGCTGCCGAACTCCGCGTCCATCATCTGGTCGCTGAGCCAGCAGGTCACCGAGCCGTCCGCACCCAGCGCCACCCCCGCCGAGGGCGAGCAGACCTATGCCCCCGAAACCGAGGGCCCGGTACGGGTCTGTGTGGACCAGACGCATCAGACCCGGCTGCGCTGTCTGGAGGACATTGTGCGCGGCAACGGCGGAGCCTGATGCCCCCTGAGGTGTCGCGGCCATCCGCCCCGGTCGACATCGCGGCAGGTATCGCGGCCACCGCGGTCGGCGGCGCCGTCGCGGTGTATCGCGGTGCCGAACGATTGCCCGTCCTCGGTGGCCTGCTGCACCAGGCCCGCACGGGACTGGCCGCCCGCGGTGAGCGCGCCCTGGAACCGGCCAAAGCGGCGGTGGCCGGTATCGCGGTGCAGATCGTCGAACGGGTCCTCGACCAACTCGACCTCAACGAGTTGGTGCGCACGCGGGTGGATCTGGTCGGGCTGGCCAACGAGGTGGTCGACGGTATCGACCTGCAGGCCATCATCAGGCAGTCCACGGAATCCGTCACCGCGGAGGTGATGACCGATGTGCGCAGCCAGGGCGAGCGGGCCGACGACTTGGTATCGGGTTTCGTCGACCGCCTGCTGGGGCGCGACCGTGACTGAGATCCGTGCCGCCGGCGTGGTGAGCCGTGGCGTGGCCGCGGTGATCGACCTGATCATCGTCGCGACGGTGCTGGCCGCGATCTATCTCGGCCTCATCCTGACCCGGCTGATGTTTCACCCCACCGCGTTCCGCGCGCCGACCATGGGCGCCGTCTTCTCCACCGCCGTGCTGTTCGGTGTCGCGGTCTGCTACCTGACGGCATGCTGGGCGGTATCGGGCTGCACCGTCGGATCGGTGACCATGGGATTACGGGTGATCGGCCGGCGCGGACGCCGACTGTCGCCGGCAGTGGCGCTGCTGCGGGCGGTGGCCTGTGTGCTGTTGCCCGTCGGGCTGTTATGGGTGGCCGTCGACCGGCACCGAAGATCCCTACAGGACATCGTGTTCGGCAGCCGGGTCGTTTACGCCCGGCCGTAGCGCAAACGGGGTTGGATGGCGGTATGTCCAATCATTTCACCGGGTTGTCCCTCGGCCCGCCGCTGGGCGATCAGCGGCTCGACCTGTGCGACCTGTACGCCTTCCAGTCACCTGCCAACCCCGCCCACACCGTGCTGATCCTCAACGCCAACCCCAGTGCCGACGCCTTGCACCCCGACGCCATCTACCGGCTGGCCGTGGACAACGACGGTGACCTGCGTAACGACATCGCGTTCAGCTATGTGTTCTCCGAACCTGCCGACGGCCGCCAGACCGTCGATGTGTACCTTGCCGTCGGCGACGAAGCCGAAGAACCGGAAGCGGTGGGGGAGAAGATCTTCGAATCCGTCCCGGTGTCCTTCGGCAAGGAACCCGTCATCGCACGCGAGGGCGAGTACATGTTCTTCGCGGGGGCGCGCAGCGATGCGTTCTTCTTCGATTTCGACGGGATCAAGAACCTGTTCGACATCACCGGCGGCCGCAATTTCACCGCACCGCACCTCGGCAGCGAATCACCCTGGACCGGTGTGGATTCCGACACCGAAGCCAACGTGATGGCCTTTGTGCTGGAGCTGCCGACCGCCATGCTGGGCGCTGCCCCGGACATCCGGATCTGGGGTCGCTGCAGCGTGCGCCGCGACGGCGAACTTGTGCACGTGGACCGGGCCGGGCACCCGTCGGTGAGCAGCTTCTTCAACACCGATGAGACCAAGGAGGAGTACAACGCCAGTGAGCCCGTCGCCGATCGTGCCCGCTGGCTGGGGCAGTTCGTCCACCTGCTCGGACACACCGGCGGCTACTCACACGACGAGGCCGTGGAAGCGATCGACGCCGAGGGCATCCTGCCCGACATGCTCACCTTCGACCCGGCCACACCCGCCAGGTACCCGAACGGTCGGACGTTCACCGACGATGTCATCGATTACCGACTGGCCTCGCTGACCAGGGGTGACTGCCCGCCGAGTGGTCTGCGCCCGCACACCGACACCCTGGAGGTGTTCCCCTACCTCGGCACACCGCACTAGATCCGGCCCGGGCGCCCTCGCGTCGACAACCCGTCGGGCCATTGAGTACCCTCCTTGATGCAAATGGTAATCGTTTCCACTAGTGATGAGTGGGTCGGCGAGCGTCAGGCCGACGAGGACGACACATCCGCAACGGGGAAGGGCTGACCTGATGGTGTGGCACGTGGTGCTGATGAAAGCGGGAACGACGGTGGTGACCGGTGCGGTCGGAGCGGCCGCCTACGCGGCGATCCGCAAAGCGGCGGCGAAGGTCCCGGCGAGGGAGGCCACCGTGGCTGCCACCGCGTTGGGGCTGCGGGGCGTGCGCAAGGCGGAGGAGAGCGCCGAGCGCGCCCGGCTCGTCGTCGGCGATGTGGTGGCAGAGGCGCGGGAGCGGATCGGTGAAGAGGCCCGGCCGCCGGCGGTCACCGGACATGAGCACGAGCACGAGCACTGAGGTGCACACGGTGCCGGCTGTGGTATCGAATGCGGCCGGTCGACTCCGGTTGCAAACCAACGACTTCCGTAACGACACGCGCCGCGCCGTCCTCATCGAGGACACCGTGCTGCGCGTCAAGGGTGTGCGTGCTGCGCATGCCTATCCGCGGACCGGCGCCGTGGTCATCTGGTTCTCGCCGGCCCGGGCCGAGGTCGAGACCCTGGTGGCGGCGGTGACCGATGCGCTGGCGATGCCGCCGGCGCTTGTCCCTGCCAGGGTCCCGCATTCCGCGGACGTCAGTAACGGCGACCTCGTGCGAATGGGGCTCGGGGGTTTTGCGCTGGCAGCCCTCGGCGTGCGGCGGTACGTACTCGGCCGGCCGGCCATTCTGGGCCCCACCAGCCGGCGGTTCGCCACGGCAGTCACCATCTTCACCGGATATCCGTTCCTGCGTGGCGCGCTGCGGGCACTCGGCGGCGGTCGGGCCATGGGTACCGATGTGCTGGTGTCCGCGGCGACGCTCGCCAGCCTGGTATTGCGCGAGAACGTCGTCGCACTGACGGTGTTGTGGTTGCTCAATATCGGTGAATACCTTCAAGATCTGACATTGCGGCGGACCCGGCGGGCCATCGCAGACCTGTTGACCGGAAACCAGGACACCGCATGGGTCCGGCTGCCGGACGGCACCGAGGTGCAGGTCGCCGTCGACAGCCTCGCGGTCGGTGACGAGGTCGTCGTGCACGAACGGATCGCCGTACCGGTGGACGGCGAGATCGTCGATGGAGACGGGGTGATCGACCAATCGGCGATCACCGGCGAGACGCTGCCCGTCGCGGTGCGGACCGGCGATCGAGTGCATGCCGGGTCGGTGGTGATGCAGGGCCGCGTCGTCGTCCGGGCCGGCGCAGTCGGCTCGGAGACCGCCATCGGCCGGATCATCGCCCGGGTCGAGGAGGCCCAGCATGACCGCGCGCCGATCCAGACCGTAGGGGAGAACTTCTCTCGCCGGTTCGTGCCGGGGTCGTTCCTCTTGGCCGGTGTGACGCTGGTGCTCACCAGGGATGTGCGCCGGGCGATGACGATGCTGCTGGTGGCGTGTCCGTGTGCCGTGGGACTGGCCACGCCCACGGCCATCAGTGCGGCGATCGGGAACGGCGCGCGGCGCGGGATCCTGGTCAAGGGCGGCTCGCATCTTGAGCTCGCCGGTCAGGTCGACGCCGTGGTGTTCGACAAGACCGGAACGTTGACGATAGGCCGGCCTGTCGTGACCAATGTGGTTGCTTTCCACAAGGATTGGCAGCCGGACGAGGTGCTGGCATACGCGGCGAGCTCCGAGATCCACGCCAGGCATCCGCTGGCCCAGGCCGTGATCCGATCGACCGAGGAGCGGCACATCGTCATTCCGCCGCATGAGGAATGCGAGGTGCTGGTGGGCCTCGGCATGCGTACCCGGGCGGACGGCCGCACATTGCTGCTGGGCAGCCCGGCGCTGCTGCGCCAGGAGAAGGTGCGAGTCAGCAAGAAGGCGACGGAATGGGTCTCCCGGTTGCAGCGTCAGGCCGAGACACCGCTGCTGCTGGCCGTGGACGGGGTGCTGGTCGGGTTGATCAGCCTGCGCGACGAGGTGCGACCGGAGGCGCAGGAGGTCCTGGCCGCTCTACGGGAGGCGGGTATCGGCCGGATCGTCATGCTGACCGGTGATCACCCGGAAACTGCGCGCGCGGTGGCGGAGGAACTCGGTATCACCGAGTGGCAGGCGGAGGTGCTGCCGGAGGACAAGTTGGACGCGGTGCGCGCGCTGCGAGAAGCCGGCCATGTGGTGGCCGTGGTGGGTGACGGTGTGAACGACGCACCGGCGCTGGCGGCCGCCGACATCGGGATCGCGATGGGACTTGGCGGCACCGATGTGGCCGTCGAGACGGCCGACATCGCGCTGGCCGGTGACGATCTCCGCCGACTCCTGGATGTGCGGACGCTCGGGGCGGGCGCTGTCACGGTCATCAAACAGAACTATGCGATGTCCATCGCGGTCAACGCGATCGGCCTTGCCGTCGGCGCGGGCGGCGCCTTGTCGCCGGTCTTGGCCGCCGTGCTGCACAACATGTCCTCCGTCGCGGTGGTGGCGAACAGCTCCCGGTTGATCAGGGCTGAACTCAAGGGCTGACGGCGGTCGCGCCTCCCTGCTACGGTGTCTGTAACGATCCTTACAGACTTGGAGTGCCGGTGACGCGCACACAGACCAAACGCCAGCAACAGGGTGAGAGCTCCCGCGGGCAGATTCTCGACGCCGCGGAGCGGCTGATGTCCACGCAGGGCTATGCAGCCACCTCGATCAGTCATATCCGCGCGGAATGCGGCCTGCCGGCGAGCTCCATCTACTGGCATTTCGGTTCCAAAGAAGGCGTGTTGGCCGCGGTCATGGAACGCGGTGCCGAGCGGTTCTTCGCGCAGATCCCACGCCACGGGGATCTCGAGACCACCCGTGCGGCCGCGGCGAAGCTGCTCGCCGAGCATCCCGAATTCCTGAGATTGACCTACATCCTCTCGCTGGAGCGCAGTGCGGACCCCGCGGTCGGTGCGGCGGTCCGCCGGGTCCGTGACACCGCGATCGCAGGCTTCCGCGACGTGATCAGGCAGATGATTCCCGCCGGGGTGGAGCACGAGCGCACCGAACGGGTGGTCGCCGAACTCGCGAGCTTTGCCACCGCGCTGTCCGACGGGGTGTTCTTCGCCGATCACCTCGAGCCGGAGTCCACCGACGTCGACCGGATGTACACCCGCATGTTTCAAGCCGTCGCGGCGCTGATTCCCATCCTCCTGGAGGAGACATGACCACCAGATCCGTCATCATCACCGGAGCCAACGCGGGCCTCGGGCTGGAGTGCGCCCGGGCTATCCTCGCGGCCGATGAGAGCTGGCACGTCGTGCTCGCTGTACGCGACCCACAACGCGGTGCGGCGGCCGTCGCCGAACTAGGGACACCGGATCGATGCACGGTACTGCCGTGCGACCTCGCCTCGCTGCAATCGGTGCGGGCCTTCCCCGCCGTCTTCGCCGAAGCGGGCCTGCCCCCGTTGCATGCCCTCGTGTGCAACGCCGGTCTGCAGATCGTGTCCGGCTTGCAGCAGACCGCCGACGGCGTCGAGATGACCTTCGGTGTCAACCATCTCGGACATTTCGCGCTGGTCGACGGACTGCTCGAGCACCTCGTCGCGCCCGCCCGGATCGTGCTGGTGGCCAGCGGCACCCACGATCCCGAGAAGCTGACCGGGATGCCGCACCCCGCGTACACCTCTGCTGAGGAGCTGGCCCACCCGCAACCCGGTGCTCCCATCGACGGCAGGCGCAGATACACCACCTCGAAGCTGTGCAACGTGCTGTTCGCCTATGAGCTCGACCGCAGGCTCGGCCACGGTGACCGCGGCATCACGGTGACGGCGTTCGACCCGGGCTTGATGCCGGCCTCCGGACTGTCCCGCGACTACAGCCCGGCGCAGAAGGTGCTCTGGCGCATGGTGTCCCCGCTGCTGCGCGTGCTGCCCAACGTCCACAGCGTCGCCACGTCGGGCGCAAACCTGGCCGCACTTGCCGTCGATCCGAGGTTCGCCCATGTCACCGGAGAGTATTTCGAGGGCGCCAAACCCATTCGTTCGTCCGCGGATTCGTATGACACCGCCAAGGCGCGCGATCTATGGGATACCAGCGAGCGGCTGGCTGCGCTGTAGTCCAGGACGGTGTCACTCAGATCGGGTCGAGGGCCAGCCAGTCATCGACCATGAAGGCATCACCACGGGCGACGATGGTCGCACCGCCGTGGCCCGGGTAGTGCGCGGGGATCACCACGGCGCGCCGGCGGGCCGCCTCGGTGAAGATGCGTTTGCGCGTGGCCACCGCTGCCGGCCCGTCGACATCGAACGCGCACGGGTCGGCGGGACGCGGAATCTGGATGGGGCAGTGGGTGAGGTCGCCGACGAACACCGCCGGCTTACCCGCGTCCAGCCAGAGCACCGAGGAGCCCGGCGTATGTCCGGGCGCCGGACGCAGCCACACCGATTCGCTCAATTGATGTTCGCCGGAGAACAATTCGACCTGACCCGCCGCGTATACCGGGGCCACACTGTCGTCGAACACGATGGCCGCGGCCTCATCGGCGCCCGGGCCACCCGGCTCGAAGTGCCGGAAGTCCGCCTCGGGCAACAGATATCGGGCGTTGGGGAAGAACGGCACCCAGGCATCGGCGCTGCGCCAGGTGTTCCAGCCGACGTGATCGCTGTGCAGATGGGTGTTGATCACCACGTCCACACTCTCGGGTGGCACACCCGCGCGGGCGAGTGCGCCGGGGAAGTCGGTGTCCAGGTGGTCGAGCACCGCTACGGCGCGCCGGCGACCGTTGCCGACGCCGGTGTCGATCAGGATCCGCAGCCCGTCGACGTCGACCACCCAGGACTGCACGATGACGCGCCAACGCTGCGTGTCCGGCTGATAGAACGTGGGTACCAGCAGGTCGGCGTGCTCACTCCAGGCTTGCGCCGGGGTATGGGCGAAGACCGCGGACGTCGGTTCGAACATCGTCTCCACCACGCGGGTGAGCACGGCGGCACCGAGGCGGACTGTGTCGGCCATACCCCGACCGTACGGTGATATCGGGTAGGTTGCGGTGAAGGCGCGCAGGAACGCCCGACGTCCGCTCGAAGGGGCTCAGCCCTCCTGCCGCAGCACCTGATCGAAGCCGACCTCTTCTCGGCCCGACTTCGCGGACACCGGGCTTGCGAGAGGAGGCCGTCATGGCCAGCACCCTGCCCGACAATCCGTCCCTGGATCGGCTCAAACGAGAGGCCCGCGCCCTACAGCGGGCCGAGATCGCTTCTGGTCGTGAGCGCTACGCCCTGCACGAAGCCCAGTTGACGGTGGCCCGTGGTTACGGCTTCGCCGGCTGGCCGGCAATGGTGCGGTATCTGAAGGTCGCGGCCGGGCTGAGCGTCGACCCCGGCGCCGTCGAGGAGGACGGGCTCGCCCCGCCGGACCTGTTCTGCGCGTTGGCGTCATTGCGGTATGACGCCGACGACGCCCCGCCCCGGTGGCATGCCGCGGCGGATCTGCTGGCCGCGCGCCCCGAGTTGGTGCGCGACCACATCTGGGCCGCCGCCGCGGCCGCCGATCCGGACGCACTGCGGTACCACCTGCGCACCACCCAGCCCACCGCCAAGGGCGGACCCTACGGCTGGTCGCCGTTGATGTACCTGGCCTACAGCCGGGTGCCCGGTGACTCCGTCTCGGCTGCGCTGATCCTGCTCGACGCCGGAGCCGATCCCGACGACGGCTATCTGTGGCGCGGGATGGCCACCCCGTTCACGGTGCTCACCGGAGTGTTCGGGGAGGGCGAGCAGGGGACGCGCCGGCAGCCTCGACACCCCCACGCCGAGGAACTGGCCACCTTGTTACTGCAGCGCGGGGCGCACCCGGCGGATCAGCAGACCCTGTACAACCGGATGTTCGGCGCCGACGACTCGCACCTGCGCCTGTTGTTCGCCCATGGTCTGGCCGACGCGGCCCCGAGCCCGTGGGAACGCCGGCTCGGTCCGGCCATGGAAACCCGCGAGCAGATGTGGCGCAGGCAGGTGGACTGGGCGGCCGAGCACGGGTTCGCCGACCGCCTGGCCCTGCTCGGCCACCACGGTGTCGACATATCGACCGCCCGAGTGCCACCGGTGGGCTTCCCCGCCGACCCCAACCTGCGTGACGACGAGGGCGCCACGCCGCTGCACCACGCGGCGTGGGCCGGGAACCTCGAGCTGATCGCGCGGCTACTCGAGGCAGGCGCCGACCCGACCATCACCGACCTGAGATTCGGTGCGACACCGCTGGGCTGGGCCGAATACGCCTATCAGACCGAGGCCGCCGACCTGCTGCGCGGTACTACGGCTTGATCCGGATCTGCCCCGGCGAGTACAGGCCCGAGTGCGTCGCCGTGCCCAGGTCGATCTCGGCGGGCGCGGCATCGACGATGGTCTCGAACTTGCGCAGCGAACCCCAGTCCCGGCCCCAGTCCTTGTTCAGGTACGTCGCCATCAGATGCGCCCGCAGCAGTAGATCACTGATCCCGAGCAGACCGCCGTTGACGCCGTCCTGCCAGGTGTCGGTGTCCTTCATCTTGGCGTTGTAGTCCGGCGTGATGCGGTACTTGGGCACATCGGTGACACCGTTGGCGTGCAGCATCGGCTGCTGGCACGGGAAGGCCAGGCCGACCGCCCAGTCCATCAGCACCGGCTGCGTAGACCCGAGGTACTCCTGGATCGTCTTGACCTGTGGCACTCGCGGCGGGGTGATGGCCACCCAATCACCCTGGGACAGCGACTTGTCCTCGGCCACCACGCGAACGAACGTCGCGTCGGCCGGGATCTGGCGGCGGTCATAGCGCAGGTTGCGCCACGAGGGCAGCGGGCCGATGTCGTAGGGCACCACGCGCCCGGCGGGCACGGGAGCACCGTCGGGACCGGGGCGGCCGTACTCGAGTTCGACCGGCTGGCCCTGGGTGAGGCCGTTGAAGATGCTGTTACCGGTGATGGTGCCTGCCGCGGTCACGACCACCAGCGGATGTCCGGCGTCCGGCGGCGGCAGCTGGTACCACGCCGAGGCCAGCCGGGCCTCCTGCTGGGCCGGGCCCTCGACGAAGCTCCCGGCCAGCGGCACCTTGGCGGGGTCCAGACCGTAGGGCAGCGGCACGGTCGAGCCGTTGATCCCCGGGGTCTTCAGCTTGACCGGCGCATCCCAGTCGTAGTCGGTGCCGGGCATCGGTAGGGTCAGCCGGATCGCTTCGGCGACAATGTGATCCGGGACGCCGTTAGGGGTGAAGCCGACCGGCTTGACGCCGCCCAGCGGGCCGAGCGGGCCGTAATCGCCCGGCAGTGCCGTCAGGAATCCCTCGTTGGGATCCGGCTCGACCAACACGTTGTCGGCCAGCCCGCATCCGCCGGCGAGCGCTTCGACATTCGACGACGCGTTCGTGTAGGTGCCGTGCTGACGCACCACGCCGAACAGCATCGACGCCACGAATACCGTGACCATGAATCCGGCCGCGATCGGCACGGGCGCCGCCGTGAGCAGGCGGATCACCCTGCTCTCGCCGCGGTCGCGGGGCGCCAAATGCAGCAGGAACGCCCACACCGCGGTGATCACGAACAGCGCGAAGAAGATTGCGCTGACGGTGATTCCGCCGATCTGGGGCTTGTCGTTGTTGAACGGCACCCCGTAGCTCGACACGTACCACCAGCCGTTGGTGGTGGCGAAGCACAGCGCCAGCACGAACAACACGGAAGCCGTGAACGCCATCCGGTTTCGCGCCGAACGCAGCACCGCGCGCGAGGCAAGCACCGTCACCACCGCGGCCATGGCCGCGCCCACGGCGGCGAACAGGCCGAAGTGGTGCACCCATTTGGTGGGGGTGAACATCAGGCAGAACACCGTCGCGAAGATGATGCCCATCAGCCGCCATACCGGGCCGCGGGCCACGCCGGGAATCCGCTTGCGGCGCAACATGATGAACATCGACGCGAATAGGCTCAGCGCGGTGATCATGAAGCCGAACCGCCGCGACACCGAACCGTCCACGGTGGGCAGGATCAGGTAGTAGTAGCGCAGGTTCTCGGTGTACCACTCCTGGCTCGGCCCGATCGCGGTCCGAATCCTGGTGGCCTCCATCACCGTCGCCAGCGTCTGGTCGGCGAACACCACGCACAGGATGACGGTGCCCGCGGCCAGCAGCGGCAGGATCAGCGGCCACAGCCCGACCCGGCGGCGGCGCTGCACCAGGATGCGCAGTACCGGCCGGCCACCGGCCAGCAGGGCCGCCACGGCGATCAGGCCGGTGGGCTGGATACCGAGGGTGAACGCCGCGGAGATGATCGCCATGGCCGCCGGAGTGAGCCGGCCCGAGATGATGGCGCGTTCGATCAGCACGTAGGTGATCAGCGCGCCGGTGGCGATCTGGCCTTCCGGGCGCAGCCCGTTGTTGAACGGCATCCACGCGCCCATCAGGACGAAACCCGCCGCCCACAGCGCGGGCCGGCTCGCGATGACGGCGGGCCCCAGCCGGGGCAGCACCTCACGCGAGAGCAGCAGCCAGCACACCAGCGCGCACACCAGGTCCGGCAGCCGCATCCAGATGCTGGCATCGCTGACGTGCGTCATCAGGGCGAGCAGGTTGTAGAACCAGCCGAACGGATCCTCCGGGCTGCCGAACCAGCGGAAGTAGTTCGACATGTAGCCGGCATGGTCGGCGACCCGGGCCATCTGCAGGATGTAGCCGTCGTCGGAGGAGTTGGCGCCGATCACATGCCACAGCAGGAACCCACCGACGACGACACCGTCGACCGGGGTCGCGGTGCGCCAGCGGGTCGGGATGATCCGCTGCATCCGCCGGCCGTCGAGCTGATCCAGGCGCCACAACGCGAACAGCGCCACCACGGTGGCCACGATGCCGAGCACGATCGCGGCGAGCTTGAGTGCGGTGGGTTTGGTGGTGAACCGGGTGTCGATCGTCGCCGACAGCGAAAGGCCCTGCGGTGCAGGACCGGTCAGTTCGGTGAACACCCCGACTATGCCGGGGCGCAGATTCGGGTCGGCAAAGCCGCTGCGGATATCGCCGCCGGGCAGCCCGACGAACGTCGCGAACGTCCCGTCCTTCGAGGAGGTGATCTCGATGCGCTGGCACGCCTCGGCTTTGGCGCGCGGCACACTCGCGATCACCACGTTGCGGTCGGTGATATCGACACGCGAGCCGGTGACGTTGACGAACAAGGAGTTGAGCGCGGCCTGCTTACCCGACTTGGGGGCCGTGCCGAACACCAGCGCCCCGGCCGGCGGCACCGACCTGATGACCTCGCACGGCACGGTCGCCGTCATCTGCACCGGTGTCTGGGTGATCAGCGGCGCGGTCACGCTGTTCAGTTGGCCCGCCTGCGGCCAGTTCAGCGTCGCCGTGGTCTGCACCACGGGCAGCAGCGGTGTGGCCACCGCACACAGGAAACCGACGAGACCGGCGATCATCGCGATCCATCGGGTGAGCTTCACGTCGTCTCTCACATTCACGGCTTCGGTCACGGCAGCGCCCTGATCGGCCCGGGCCTACTCCAGCCGAACACCCGCTGGGTGCCCTGGTCGATGGCGGCCATGGGCGCCTGGGCCGGCGGCACCACCGGGTCGTAGCGTTCCAGTGAGCCCCAGTCGCGGTACCAGTCGTTGTTCAGGTACGTCGGGATGGACGACGTGCGCAACAACGCCTGGATGAACAGGAAGGGGCCACCCTTCTGGGCGGACTGCCACATGTTCGACGACACCACCACTTGTTTGACGTTGGGCAGGATGCGGTACTGCGGAAGCTCGGCGACGCCGAGGTGTTCGGAGAACGGCCGCTGGCACGGGAAGTTCGCGGCGGTGGCGATGTCCAGCATCACCGGCGTCTGCGAGCCGAGGAACTGTTGGGCGGTCTGCAGTTGCGGCACCCGCGGTGGGGTGAAACCGAACCACTGGTCGTCGGACAGGTTCGGGTCGTCGGCCACCAGGCGCGCGACGTTGGCCTCCGGCGGCGCCCATGCCAACGGGAAACGCAGGTTGCGCCATGCGTACTGGGCGAACACGTCGATGGGCTGGACCGCAGCGAGGGCCTGGTAGCTGCCGTCGGGACGGTGCACACCCCACTGCAGCTTCAGCGACTGCCCGTAGTGGAAGTCGCCTTCCTCGTCGTAGTACCAGATGGCGCCGGCCGCGGCGACGGTCACCAGCGGGCGGTCCGCGGTACGTGGCGGCAGCTGGTACCAGGCCGAGGTGGCCTTGGCAGCGGTGGAGTTCTCCTTGTAGCTGCCCATCACCGGGGTGCGAGCGGGATCGAGTCCGAACGGCAGGAACACATTCGAGCCGTTCACCCCGACCGGTCCGTAGCCGCCGCCGGTGCCGGCCGCGTACGCGATCCCGACATTGGGCTTGTTGGGGGATCCGTCGGAGTTCACGGTGCCCGGGTTGGCCACCACCGGTTTGGGCGGCTCGAGGGTGTCGCTGATACCGGCGGGGGTGAACCCGACCGGGTTCTCGCCGCCGAGCGGTCCGTACTTGCCGTACGTCTGGCCCGGAACCGGTTGCAGCATACCGGCATTGGGGTCGGCCTCGACCAGGACGTCGTCGGCCATCCCGCAGCTGGCGCTCGACAGCCCGGAGGTCAGCGCCGACATGTTCGCCTTGGCGTTGGTGTACGCGGGATAGCGCTGTACGAATCCCTTTGCCATGGAGCCGACTTCGAGCACCACCATGATGATGGCCACCACCAGCAGCGGGGTCGACGCGAGCACGCGGTTGCGCCGGGTGTCGGCCACCTCGGTGTGCCCGGCGTAGTCGATGCGGAAGTGCAGCCAGCCGGCCAACACCCCGGTGATGATCGCCAGCGCCAGGAACATCGTGGTGACCGGCTGGCCGGCCAGCACCGGCTGGCGGTCGAACCAGGGCACCCCGTAGTTGCCGGTGTAGAACCAGCCGTTGATACCGGAGGTCGCCCACGCCAGCACGAACAGCAGCGCGGTGACATACAGGGCGAGATTCCGGCGGCTGTGCAGACCCACCCGCGCGAACGTGAAGGCGGTCACCGCACCGAACGCGCCGGAGATCCCGGCGAACGCACCGAACTGCACGGCCCACTTGGTCGGTGTGAAGGTCAGCAGCAGCAGGCCCACGGCGCATATCCCGATCAACCGCCACATCGGCCCGCCCGCCAGACCGGGGATCCGACCCTTGCGCAGCAGCACCGCGATCATGCCGAACAGGCACAGCATCAACACCAGGACCGAGAACCGCCGCGTCAGGGAGCCGTCGGTGCTGTCCTCCACGGTGAGGAAGTAGTAGCGCAGGAATTCCTGGTACCAGGAGATGGTCGGGCCGACGGTGTACTTGATCCGTACCGCCTCGGCGACACTCGCCAGGGTCTGGCTTCGGAACACGATCACCGCCAGCAGCGACGCCGCGGCCGCGAACGCGGCCAGCGCGGGCAGCACCGCGCGCCGGTCCCTCAGCACCGTGACGATCGCGCGCCCACCGACCAGCAGGGGGGCCAGCGCCAGGATGCCCTGCGGGGCCAGCGTCACGGTGAACACCGCGAGCACGACGGCGAGCGCCGCGGGCCACAGCCGGCGGGTCCCGATGGTGAGCTCGACGAGTGCCCACACCGCCAGGACACCGAAGGCGATCAGCGGTTCGGGGCGCAGACCGTTGTTGAACGGGAACCAGGCGGCAAGGAATACCGCAGCCGCCGTCCAGACCGCGATGCGATTGGTGGCCAGCCGGCGGCCCAACCGGGGAATGAGCCAGCGTGACAGCAGGATCCACGTCCCGATGCCGGCCAGGAGTGCGGGCAGCCGCATCCACACGCCGGCGGTGCTGAGGGCGGCGAAGTGGCTGAGCACCGACTGGTACCAGTCGAACGGGGCCTCCGAGGTGCCGAAATAGCGGTAGTAGTTGGCGACGTAGCCGGCGTCACCGGACACCCGGGCCATCGTCAGGTTGTAACCGTCATCGGAGGAGATGGCGCCGATCACGTGCCACACCAACAGTCCGCCGAGCACGGCGGCATCGGCGGTCCAGGTGGCCCAACCGACCCGCCAGAACCGTCGCCACACGTGCCGGATCCGGTGGGTGGCGCCGCGGTCCAGCACGGCCAGCATCACGATCGAGATCAGCACGCTCAGCACGCCGAGACCCATGACCGCGGCTTTGAGTGCCGTCGGTGTGGAGATGAACCGGGTGTCGATGTCCACCCGGGCGCCCAGACCCTGCTGCGGGGCCACCTTGAGATCGGTGAAGATCCCGGCGACTTGTGGCTTCTTCTCGATCGCCGCGGTACCCGCCGCGCCGGGGATCCCGATGAAATCTGCGCCGACGCCGCCGGTGTTGGCCCAGATGTGCAGCGTGCTGCAGGCGCCCGCGCTGACGGCGGCGCGCGGCGCGACCGCGGTGACGGTATCGCGGAAGGCCACGAAGACGGTGTCGGCGGTGGCGCGGGCGAACAGGCCGTTACGGGTGGCGTCGATACCTCCGGGCGGGATGGTGGCGAACACCAGACCGCCGGAGGCCGGAAGGGTGGCCACCGCCTGGCACGGGATCGAGACATCGAGGGCCAGCGGGGCACCGGACACCAGCGGCGCCGTCAGGTCCCCGACGAATCCGTCTGCGGTGGGGGCCTGGGGCCAGGTGATGGTGGCGGTGGTCTGCTTGACCGGGAGGAGCGGGGTCAAGGCACACAGCAGCAGGCCGACGATGCCCGCGATGATGGCGACGAGTCGGGTAGTCCTGGCGGGCACGAGGCTCAAGAGTATGCGACGTAGCTATGGGCGCTGCCCGCCGACCCGCGGCGGTGTCCCAAGTTTTGTCCGCGCCTTATGCGCGCTGCGCGGTGGAACGGGATCGGGCGGGACCGAGCGCCGCCAGGGCGGCGTCGCCGCCGTAATGGGCGAGCACCCGGGGGTCCATGGTCCGGCGCCACAGCGGCGTGCACCAGGCCAGCACCAGCATGGTGCCGTAGCCGTACGGCAACTGCGGTGCTTGGTCGGCGGGCCGCAGGGTCTGATACCGGCGCTGCGGATTGGTGTGATGGTCGGAATGGCGCTGCAGGTGGAACAGGAACACATTGGCGATCAGCGTGTCGCTGTTCCAGGAGTGCTGGGGCCCCACCCGCTCGTACCGGCCACTGGCCAGCCGCTGGCGGCGCAGCCCGTAGTGCTCCAGATAGTTCACCGACTCCAGCAGGCACACCCCGATGATGGCCTGACCGATCAGCCAGGGCGCGATGACGATGCCGAACCACACACTCAGTCCGAGGAACAGGGCGAGGGTCATTAGCCAGGCGTTGAGTACCTCGTTCTTGAGGATCCAGCGCAGAGACCATCTCGGTGTGCCGGCCCGGGCCAGCCGTTCGCCCTCCAGACGCCAGGCCGAGCACACGCCGCCCAGGACCGAGCGGGGGATGAAGTGGACCAGGGGCTCGCCGAGGCGGGCGCTGGCGGGGTCCTCGACCGTCGCGACCCGGACGTGGTGGCCCCGGTTGTGTTCGACGAAGAAATGTCCGTAGCCGGTCTGCGCCAGCGCGATCTTGCTGAGGCGCCGCTCAGCGGTCGCCCGACGGTGACCAAGCTCATGTGCGGCGTTGATCGAGATCCCGCCCACGATGCCGACGGTGACCATCAACCCGACTTTGTCCAGCGTGTGCATGGTGACCCAGCCGCCGCCGCTCCACAGCCAACATGCGAACACCAGCGACAGATACTGGTTGGGTAGGTAGAGGTAGGTCACCCAGCGGTAGAAGGCATCGTCCTCGAGCCACTCCAGGGTCTTCTCGGACTCACGGGAATTATCGCTTCCGACCAGGTGATCGACGACAGGGATGATGATGAAGGCCATGAGCGGACCGACCCACCAGAACACCTCCTGGCCGGTCACATGGACTAGTAGCCACGCGAAAGGAACCAGGCCGGGCACGATGGCACCGAGCAACCAGAGGTATCGCTTCGCGTCACGCCAGGCCGGCGTGCGGAGGCCTTCTTGATCTGCCACGTTATTCCTTGCCATTGATTCGAGTTCTTTGCTGTGGTGACTATTTAACCTGGAACCCGGCGGAACGCAAACGCGAACGACGGCCAGGGAAGTATTTGCTGAGAGGGTATGTGTGACACTACCGCGAGATAAGTTAACAAGGCGTAAATTTCTGGGCGCCGCCACAGGGATCGCGCTTGGCGGCATGGGCGCGGGTGCCTATCTCCTCTCTCGGACGGAACATCGTCCGGACTCGCGCCGGCATTACCCCGCCATCGTGATCGGCAGTGGTTACGGCGGCGGAGTGAGTGCCCTGCGACTCGGCCAGGCCGGCGTCGAGACCCTCATCCTGGAGCGGGGCAGGTTGTGGGACACCCCCGACGCGGACGGTAAACGGTTCACCAAGATGCTTCCCGCCGACACCCGTGCGGGTTGGTTCTCCGACGTCCCGCCCAGCATCGTGACGTCGTTCCGGGGAGTTTCCATCGACGCCGTCGCCGCCCATAACCCGTCCTCCCAGCCCAAGCAGGCCGGGATTTGCGAGAAGGTCACCCACGGTGCCCACCATGTGTTCCACGGCGTCGGGGTGGGCGGTGGCTCGATGGTGAACGCCGCCATCGCGGCGATCCCGACCCCGGACCAGGTGCGGGCGGCCTTCCCCGATATCGATCCCACGGAATTCCTCGGCACCTATATGGACCGCGCCAGGACGGCGCTGCGGATCAGCTACCGGAACATGGACTGGTTCGAGCAGACCCCGTACTTCCAGTACGCCAGGGTGGGTCGCGCGTACGCCCAGACCGCCGGCTACAAGGTGGACTACAACGGCAGCGCGTATTCGTTCGACTACATGATGCGTGAGGCCAACGGTGAGGTGCCGCTTTCCGCCCTGGACTGGGAGTGCCAGTTCGGCAACAACTACGGCCGCGACGGCAGTGTCGACCAGACGTATATCGCCGCGGCGATCAAGACCGGCAAGGTGACGTTGCAACCGCTGACCGAGGTCACCGGAATTCGGCGGGAGCGCTCCGGTGAGTACGTGGTGTCCACCCGGCGCATAGACCGGTGGGGCGCCGAACAGTCCCGCGACGAATTCGGTTGTGACCAGCTCTATCTCGCCGCCGGTGTGCTGGGCACCAACCAGCTCCTGCTCCGCGCCCGCGATACCGGCACGCTGTCGGACCTGTCCGACGAGATCGGCCGCGGCTACGGCAACAACGGGGATCTGATGCTCGCGCACAACCTCAAGGACAGCGATCCTGCGGGCACCAAACAGTCCCTGCTGGGCATGATCAATCTCGACGGCCGCGACGACCCGGTGAACCCGGTGTACGCCAGCATGTTCTCGCTGCCGCTGCCCATCGAGACGCACGCGCTGGGGTACTACGTGATGGTCAAGACCGGCGATCGCTCCGACATCACCTTCGACAAGGCGTCGGATTCCATTCGGATCGACTGGCCCCAAAGCCACACCGACCATCTGATCGAGCGGGCCAAGATCGTGTTCGACAAGCTCACCGCGGCCAACGGCGTCGACTATCGCGACGACCTGTTCTCAGGAGAAGCCTTCGCCTCCAACACCGTTCACCCGCTGGGTGGGTGTGTGCGGGGTAAGGCCACCGACGCGTTCGGCCGGGTCAACGGCTATGACAATCTGTTCGTCAACGACGCGTCACTGATTCCGGGCTATATCGGCTGTAATCCGTACATGTCGATCACCGCACTGGCCGAGCGCAACATCGAGGGGATCCTGGCCGGCCGGCACTAAGGACTGGGCGGCGCCGCACCGGCTTCGGCGGGTAGCGGTGCGTCCGCGGACGGAGGTGCCGCCTCGACCGGTGTTTCCCCCGTCGCTGCGCTCGCCCCGGTACTTCCACCCGTCGCTGCGCTCGCCCCGGTACTTCCACCCGTCGCTGCGCTCGCCCCGCCCGGCGGCTGGTAGTACGGGCTGTCCGGCTTGGGCACGTTCACCCCGAAATGCGCATCCTCGTTCTGCCGGTCCGGACGCACACCGTCGATGATGTCGCGCAGCGGCGGCAGATTGATCGGCTTGTCGGTGACCGGCGGCACGGCCGGCAGGTCCACCGGCTGATCGGCGCGGTCCAGCGCCGGCGGGACGACCGCCTGGGCCACCTGGAAGGCGGCGTTGTTGAGCGCCGGGTCGCCCGCCGCCGGATTGGGCGGGAGCGCGCCGGGCACCAACGCACTCAACGGGTTGACGCCGGGCGCGGTACTGCCGGGTATCGCGCCGCCGTGCAGGCCCTGGTTCAGTGCGGCGAGTTGGGGGCCGGCCACAGCGGCAAGCAGCTGCAGCGGATTGGGCGGAACGGCCGGTGCGGGCGCCGCGGGTGGGGCGACGACCGTCACCGCGGCCGGGACCGCCGGTGCGGCGGGTGCCGGGGGCAACTGCGGAGCGGCCGGCGGCGGTGGTGCAGCCGGTGCTGCGGCAGCGTCGGGCGCCGGGGCGGCCTGCGGAGCCGGCGCCTCCGCGGCGGCCGGGGCCACGTTGGCCGGGCGGGGCTTGGCTTAGGCGGTCTGCTCGTCGCTGGTGCGCAGCTGGCTGCCGACATACATCGACACCGCTGCGACGAACGCCAGTACGCCGCCGCCGACGACGGCGGTCAGCATCCGCAGCTGGCGGCTGTGATCGGGGGTGGTCACGGCGACGGCCGGTGCCGAGGCGGGCGCGGCGGCGGTGCCGACACCGGGGATGGCCATCAGCTTGGCGGTGCGTGGCACGAACAGGGCGGGCGCCGGCAGACTGATGCCGGACCCGCCACCTGCGGCCATCGCGGACCGGGCGCCGACGACATGCAACCGGCGGTGCGCGCCGGCATTGGTCAGGGCGGCGCCGCGGGCAAACGCCAACGCCGCGTTCTGCGGAATGGTCACCTGGGTGGACAGCGTCGAATTGAGTTCTCCGGCAAGCATTCCTGTGAGCACGCCAGCGGAGCCGGCGGCGTACACCGCGACCTCATCGGCTTCGGCGGCACACTCGGCGCAGGCCCCGCGCACCGACAACGCCAATTGGCGGTGATCAGCGGCGTCCACCACGCGGCTACGCATCCGGCGCACACCGCCGGCGGCGTGCATGACGGCGATATAGGCCACCGGTGCCTGGGTGCCTTCGATCAGGCACGCGGCGGCGCAGCTCTCCCCGGCTGCCGAGGCCATCTGCTCGACGAAGGTCTCGGCGGCGTCACACCCTGTGATGGCAACGACATTCGGCAGCCCGACCTCGCCGAGTGCCTCTATCAGCAAATCGGCGTCCTCGGCGGCGTCGTCGGTCCACGTGACGGCGATTCGTTCGACGTGGTGCCCGTTGGCGGCGGCGACACCGTAGGTTCCGAGTACCGCGTTGACGATATGTTCTGTGACAGTGGCACTTTCGACTCCGCCACTGCGATCGACATCAAAGATGTCCTGATCGATGAGATCGCCGCCCCCGCCGGATCCCTCGACCAGAACCAAGCGAACGCTGTCGACCGTCAGCGCTATTCCAAGCACGACGTCCATTACCACTGATTCCCTGTCTCATGTGTCCGTAAGCGGGGTGCGTGACGTCGTTGTCAGCAAACGTTGTCAGCAAATCAACCGACGCACCAGAAGTGCGGTCCTCACTCCACGATAGCGGGCATGGCGGAGAGCGCCAGTTTCCTTACTGACCGCTTAAGGCGAGATAAGAAGACTGCCAAGGAAATACATGCCCGTGTCCCCCTAGGACGGCCGTAGGGGGGCCGGACTCCACAGTCCGCTGCGGGTCGCGGTACCCAGGTCGATGCGTGCCGCAACGGCATTGGCATAGAACGGCGTCAGTTGCTGCAGCGATCCCCAGTCGCGGAACCAGTCGTCCTTCAGGTACGTCGGTACAGGGTTGGCGCGCAGCAGCAATTCCGTGATGCCGAGCGGCCCGCCGCCGAGGTAATCCATCACGGGCGAGTTTGCCTCGGCGCCGAAACGATCCGGCAGGATGCGCCACTTGGGCACCTCGGTGACGCCGTACTGATGCCCGAACGGGCGCTGGCAGGGGAATGCCAGACCGACCAGCCAGTCGAGCAGCACCGGATCCGAGGAACCGACGACGTCCTGCAAACTCCGCAACGTCGGGATCCGGGGCGGGGTGACCGCGATCCAGTGTTGTGGTGCCAGATCGTCATCTGTGGCAACGAGGCGCACCTGGGTGGCCTCCGGCGGAATCGCCGACATGGGGGCACGCAGATTGCGCCACGCCGGTGCCGCGCCGACATCCGCGAAGCCGAGACTGCCGCCGGCGGTGCCCTTGGCGGCCTGCTCGTCGGTGGCCCACTGCACCACGACCTCGCCCGGATCGAACCGGCCCGCGGCGGCGACCACCAGCAGAGGGCCGCGCTCGCCGCGGGGCGGGAGCCGGTACCAGGAGGAGCGCAGCGCGGCCGGCTGCTGGGCGCCGGCGCGCCAGCTGCCCATCACCGGTGTGCGGGCCGGGTCGAGGTTGTAGGGCAGCCGCGCCCGCGATCCGTTCGCGCCGGCCGCGGCGGTGGTGCCGCCTTCGGTGCCGGGTTCACTGCCGGTGACGGGGCCGGTGTCGTTATCGGCGAAGTTCGTGCCGCCCGGTTGTTCCATCACCGGGTCGGCGGACACGTCGGCGGGGATCCCGCTCGGGCTGAAGTTCTGCGCGGTCACCCCGCCCAGCGCTTCGCCGACCGGCTTGTCGACAGGTACGAGCAGGCCGACGTTCGGATCCTGTTCGACCATCACGTCATCGGCCAGGCCGCAGGTCTTGCCGGTGAGGGCGTCCAGGTTCGACCGCCCCACCGACCATGCCGGGTACTGCTGGGTGACGCCCAGTGTCAGGGACAGCACCTCGAAGATCACCACCGCCCAGGCCGCCACGGCCAGCGGAGCTTGGGTGAACCGGGCCCATGGCCGGGGCCGGTCCCGGCCGGAGAAGTGCAGCCACGCCGCGACCAACAGGGTGAGCACGGACAGCCCGAGCAGCATGGTGGTGAAGCCGAAGTGCCACTCCGGGAACTGATTCGACCACGGCACGCCGAAGTTCGAGACGTACCACCAGCCGTTCACGGTGGCGAAGGACAGCGCCGTCATGAACAACACCACGGCGGTGAAGATCGTCCGGTTGCGTTTGGAGCGCATGGCGGTGGCGGTCACCGCGACCGCGGCGAGCGCGCCCAGCGAACCGGCCAATCCGGCGAACACGCCGAAATGGTGCGTCCACTTCGTCGGGGTGAACATCATCGCCAGGAACGAGATGATGGTGATACCGATGATGCGCCGCGCCGGTCCCATGGCGGTACCGGGAATCCTGCCCTTGCGCAAGGACATCGCTACCGAGATGACCAGTGCCAGAAGAAGAGTCAGCACGGCGAAGCGCCGGGCCACCGAGCCGTCCGGGCTGGTGGTGAACAACCGCTCGTACCTGATGTGCTCGTCGAACCAGCTCAGGCTGGGACCGACCAGGGACTTGAAGGTGCTGGCCTGGATCTCACCGGCCATCGTCTGGTCGCGGAAGATCAGCACGATCGTCACCGTGGCCGCGGCGGCGATCGGGGCCAGCAGGGCCCAGTGTCCGAAACGTGACGTGTGGGCAGCCACGATGGTTCGCAGCGGGCCGACCGCCACCAGCAGGGCGCCCACCGCGGCGATGCCGGTGGGGCCGGAGAACAGGGTCAGCGCGCCAATGATGATCGCGATGGCGACCGGCAGCAGCCGGCTGGTGGCTACCCCGCGTTCCACCGAACACCACGTCAGCAGGATGCCCAGGGCGATGATCGGTTCCGGCCGCAAGCCGTTGTTCAGCGGCAGCCAGAACGCCAGGAACATCGCCGCCGCCGTCCACGCGGCGGGCCGACTGTGCTTGACCGCGTGGCCGAGGCGGGGGATCACCTCGCGGCTGATCAGCCACCAGCAGGCCAGTGCCATCAGCAGGGTCGGCAGCCGCACCCAGACGCTGGCAGTGGAGACGTGCGTCCACAGCGCGAGCAGGTCGTAATACCAGCCGAACGGCGCCTCCGGGGTGCCGAACCAGCGGTAGTAGTTCGCCATGTAGCCGGCATGCTCGGAGACGCGGGCCATGGTGAGGATGTAGCCGTCGTCGGAGGTGTTGGCGCCGACGAAATGCCACCACACCAGGAGCGCGCCGACCAGGCCGTCCAGCGCGGTCAGCGACCACCAGCGCTGCGGCAGGAACCGCCGGGTGGGTCTGCCGTCGGCGATGTCGAGGCGGTGCAGTGCGATCAGGGAGATCGACGTCAGGGCCACCGCCATGATCATCGCCAGCATCTTCACCCAGGTCGGGGAGCTGCTGTAGCGGGAGTCGATGGTGGCCGAGAACGTCAGCCCCGGCGGGGCGGGGCCGGACAGGTCGGTGAAGACGCCCACGATCTGCGGCCGGAAGTCATAGCCGCCCCGTTCGCCGCGCAGCGGTGCGCCCGGCTTGGCCGATCCTTCCTCGTCGGGTTCCTTTCGCAGGCCCACGAACTCTCCGGTGACCTTGTCGGCATGCGCGGTGAAGGTGATCCGCTCGCAGGCCGGGCTGAGGACCTGGGTCAGCGGTGCGCTGACGACGGGCGTGTTGCGCACGATCATCAGCAGCTCGTCGCCGACCCGCTCGATGAGCAAGCCGCGGTCGACCGCCTTGGGTGCCTGCTTGGGCACCGTCGACAGCAGGATGTTCCGGCTGCCGGTCAGGCCTTCGGCGGCGCTGCAGGGGATCGAGATGTTCAGGTCGGTGGCGACGTACCCGATCAGCGGGGCGTCGACGCTGGTGAGCGTGCCGTTCTGGGGCCAATTGAGCTGCGCGGTGGTCTGGGTGACGGGCAGAAAGGGTGTCGCCACCGCGAGCACGGTGCCCAGCAAGCCCGCAACGATGGCCACCAGCCGCGTAGATCGGTGGTTGGTCACGGATGGTGATGCTAACGGCACGGTCCCTGCGGCCATCACCGTCGGATCGCCAGCGTGAACGGTCCGGCCGTCGAGACGTCCCAGCGTGGATCGTCGAACAGGGCCGAATTCAGCTCGACCTGGTAGCGCTTGACGTTGGGCTGATTCGGGTAGACATCGGCCGCCAGCCGCAGGGTGTAGCTGTCCGGACCGCCGTGGCGCATCAGGAACACCGTGGGCGGTGTCCAGGGCAGTTGGTCGAGCGCACCGATCAACTGATCCGGCTTGGTGAACAACGCCCAGCTCTCGATAGCCGCCGAACGCTCCTTGAACTGTGCCAGCGGATTCGCGTAGTGCGATGTGAGGCCCTGGAACCCGTAGTAGGGGTAGTACGACAGGAAGCTGTAGTCGGCGGTCAGCACCACGGTGTCGTGCGGGGGCCGGCCGGTGACCTGCTGGATGCGCGCGTCGATCTGGCGGTAGTACTGCTCGGAGCCGGGCGGCCGACGGTCGGCGCGCTGGCCGTAGCCGTCGGTGTCGGTGTAGGCGACATTGATGTCCGAGCGCAGCACATCCGGAACATCCTGGGTGAAGGTGATCGCGCCGATCGCGCCGATGGTTGCGGCGATGGCCACCACGTGCCGGCCGGGATGCTGGTAGCGCGCGGCGGCCGCCTGGGTCACCGCGATGAACCCGAACGCGCCCGCCGCGGCGAGCAGCACGCTCAGGGTGGGTTGCAGCCGGAACGACAACAGTGTGGTGCCCACCAGGGTGGTGAGCATCGACAGCAGTGACCATGCGTACACCGCGAGCACCGCGATGGTCAGTGCTGGGGCTGCATTCTCGTCGCGCAAGCGCTCATCGCCGGCCCGCGTCGAGCTGCGGGCGTACATCACCAGCCACACGGTGCCGAGCAGGCACAACGCCCCCAGCAGGGTGGTCTGGAACATCGGGAATGTCAGGACGGCAGCATCATTGGGTAGATAGTGCTGCGCGGTGCCCTTGTCGGCGGGCGTGCCTTTGGCGGCCGCCAGCAGGTACGGCGCCCAGCCGACGAGGGCGATCGCGCCGGAGATGACGGCGATGACCGCCAAGCGCAGCAGAGGTTCGAGGGTGCGCCTGGAGATGGCCAGCAACAGCGCCATCAACGTGACGGTGAACGCGGCGTAACCCAGCAGCAGGGCGTAGCTGAGCGCCGCGGCGCCCAGCACGACCCCGACGCCGAGGACAGCGCCCCATCCGCCGTTTCTGCTACGGCCACCCAGTCCATTCCCCGGGTCGCTTCGCTCCAGCCCGCCGAGTCCGCTCCACGCCAGCACGAACGCGGGCGGCAACAGCACGGTGATGACGGCGGCGTAGGGCTCGGTGGAGGTGTAGGCGAGCGTGACGACAGCGGTGGCGGTGGTGACCACCAGCGCCGCCTCGAACCGGATCATCGCTTTCCACAGCACGAACGCGACCGCGATCGCGGCGGTGATGGAGAGGATCGACCACGGCTTGTACATCTCCCAGGCCGGGGTGCCGGTGAGGGCGGCCAGGCGGCCGCCGATCCAGAACCAGCCGGGCGGGTAGAACGGCGGCAGCCCCTGGTAGGTCATGTCGTGCAGGGCCGGGCTGTCGGCCAGCCGGGTCAGGTATTCGGTGCGGAACTGCTGATCGACCGAGATGCCGAAGAGGTACAGCTTGGTGGCCCCCAGCGGCATCGCCAGGGTGACCACCGATAGCGCCGAGAGCATGAACACGGCCGTGATCCGCGCCAGCACCCGTCGGCCCCGCCGCCACAGCAGCCCGGCGCCGAAGATCCCGGCCAGGCTGATGACCTGGCCCACGGTGGTCAGGGCGTGCAGCTGGTTCGACGAGTTGTACGCGGGCCATTCGACGCGTCTGATCGCGATGAGGGCGACACCCGTCACCGCGGCCGACAGGATGACCGCGACCACCATCTGGCCGATCACCCGGGCCGGGCCGGCCAGCATGCTGGGTTTCATTTCCCGGGTCGCTTCGCTCCTGCCCTCCGGAACATCAGAAAGGCAGCTTGCGGAAGATCGGGCGCGGGATATGGCGCAGCACCGACATCAGCACGCGCACCTGCCCCGGTGCCCACACCAGGTCCTTACCCTTGGCTGCCGAGGTCACCGCGAGGTCGGCGACGTATTCCTTGTCGACCGTGAACGGGGCCTCCTTGGCGCCGGTGGCCTTCCAGTGCTCGAGCGTGGTGGTGGTGCGCACCTGTCCGGGCCGGATCACCAACACGTGAACACCGAACTCGCGCAGGGCTTCTCCCAGTCCCAGGTAGAAGCCGTCCAATCCGGCCTTGGTGGAGCCGTACACGAAGTTGGAGCGGCGCACCCGCTCGCCGGCCACCGACGACATGGCGATGATCTGCCCGAAGCCCTGTGCACGCATCTTCTCGCCGATCAGCACACCCACCGACACCGCGGCGACATAGTTGATCTGGGCGGTCAGCACGGCCTTTGCCTGGTTCTGCCACAGCTCCTCGGCATCGCCAAGCACCCCGAAAGCGACCACCGCGACGTCGACATCGCCTTGGGCCCAAGCTGATTCGATCACCGCGGGATGTGATGCGGTGTCCAGGGCATCGAAGTCGAGGTACTCGACCGACTTGGCCCCGGCGGCCTTCAGCTGCGCGATCGCGGCGTCGCGCTTCGGGGCGTTCGGCAGATCGGCCAGGATGATCCGGGCCTTCGCATTGCGCAGGTAGCGCTCGGCGATGGCCAGGGCGATCTCGGACGTTCCGCCCAGCAGCAGAACGGTCTGCGGGTTACCGGTGGCGTCGATCATGTTCGCGGGGTGTGCCTTTCTACAGCAGTTCGAGACGGCGGGCCATATCGGAGGCGAAGACGCCCTGCGGATCTGCCTTGCGGCGCACGGCGATCCATTCGTCGACCCGGGGATACATCTTGTGGAAGTTCTCCGCGCTGACCCGGGAGTCCTTGGCGGTGTAGACGCGGCCGCCGAATTCCATGACGCGACTGTCGAGTTCGTTGAGGAATTCGTTGACGCCGGGTTTGTTGGGGAAGTCCATGGCCACGTTCCAGCCGGCCATCGGGAAGCTCAGCGGCGCCTTGTTACCGGGGCCGAACAGCTTGAACACGTTCAGTGCCGAGTAATGGCCCTGGGTCTGGATCCACCGGATGATCGCCTTGAAATCGTCCAGGGCGTTCGGCGGCACCAGGAACTGGTGCTGGGCGAAACCTGCTGGGCCATAGGCTTTTTGCCATCCAGTGGTGATGTCCAGCATATGGTAGAACTGCGTCAGGTTGACGATCTTGTTCTGGTAGTTGCCGCTCACCCGGTAGAACGCCTCGCCGACCATGCTCAGCGTGAACTTGTTCATCACACTGACCGGGAACAGGTTCGGTACCGCGGGCAGCTTCGGCGCGGTGAACTGCAGCGGGTTCGTGGCCAGCTTGGGCGGCAGTTGATCCAGCTTGGCCAGACTGCCGCGGCTGACCGCCGCGCGGCCGAGCTTCGGCGGCGGGTTGATCAGGTCGAACCACGCGCTGGAGTAGGTGTAGTTGTCCTCGCTGCCGTCCTGGTGCACCGCCACGGTCTCGTCGAGGTCCGCCGTGGCGATCCCGTCGGCGATGAAATAGGCCGTCTCGGTCCTGGTCATCGCGATGCGCGCACGGATGACGATGCCGGTCAGGCCGTTTCCGCCGATGGTGGCCCAGAACAGCGACCCGTCCTCGTCGCCGGGGCTGCCGGTGGGGGTCAGCGTGTGCACCTCACCGTCGGCCATCAACAGGTCGAGGGACAGCACGTGGTTGCCGAAGCTGCCCGCGCTGTGATGGTTCTTGCCGTGGATGTCCGAGCCGATGGCGCCACCGACCGTGACCTGCCGGGTACCCGGCAGCACCGGTACCCACAGGCCGAACGGCAGGGCGGCCTTCATCAGCTGATCCAGGCTCACCCCGGCGTCCACATCGGCGATCGCGGTCTCGGCGGACAGCGAGTGGATGCGGTTCACCCGCGTCATGTCGACGACGATGCCGCCGCCGTTGCAGGAGTGGTCGCCATAGGACCGGCCCAGGCCTCGGGCCACGATCCCGCGGCGCAGGTGGGACGGACTGGCGGACGAGGCGTCAGCCACCTGCCGCACGGCGGCGGCGATCACCTCGATGTCGGGGGTGGTCAGCACCTGCGCCACACTGGGCGCGGTCTGGCCGAACCCGGTGAGGGATCGCCGCGTGAGGGGGAGTTCGGTAGACATATCAGTGCCAGACGATACCGGTCCGGGCTACCGGGGCGGATTTACCTCAACCGGAATATCACCGCGCGCTGCACCGCGAAGTTGATGACGGTGGCGGTGCCCTGTGCGATGACGAATGCCACCGGGACCTGCCACGGCTGGCCGGCGAACTTCATGTAGAAGAGGTAGTTGATACCGACCTGCACCGCGTAGGTCAGCGCGTACAGGGCGATCACCGCGATGAATCGCGCCGTGCTCGGCGGGGCCTGGAAGGTCCACCGGCGGTTGATCAGGTACGCCGTGGTGGTGCCGGCGATGAAGCTCAGCGTCTTGGCCACGTTGACCTGCAGTCCCAGCTTGAGGAACAGCACGTAGAGCCCGAAGTCGACACAGGCCGACAGCCCACCGGTGACCAGGAATCGCCAGGCTTGGGTGAGCAGGCTCAAAGGTGCGCCGCCCTGGACGGATCCGTCGGCTGTCTCGGCCACCCGGGCAGCTTAGCGGCAGGACCCGGGGTCGCCCGCCCACGCCGGCGCAGGCGGTGCACCATGGTGAGGTGACGGATCTGCTCGAGGCCTGGCGCGCCGTGCTGACGCGCCACACCGCGTCACCGGATGTGGGGGCCGTGGGGGAGGCGCTGCTGGCACGGTGGACCGAACCGCACCGCCGCTACCACGATCTGTCGCATCTGCGCGGAGTGCTCGCGGCCATCGACGAACTGACCAGCGGAGTCGACGCCGCAGATGTCGACATGGACGCCGTGCGAGTGGCCGCCTGGTACCACGACGCCGTGTACGCCGGTCAGCCCGATGACGAGGAGAACAGCGCGCTGCTGGCCGAAACGGATCTCACCGCGCTGGGGGCGGCGCCGGAGTTCGTGGCGGAGGTGGCCCGGTTGGTGCGGATGACCGTCGAACATGATCCCGCACCCCAGGACCGTAACGGGCAGGTGCTCTCCGATGCCGACCTGGCCGTGCTGGGCCTTCCCCCGGCGGATTACCGGCGCAACACCGCCAAGGTGCGCGCCGAGTACGGCCACGTCGCCGACGGGGACTTTCGGGCCGCGCGGGTACGCGTCATCGGTTCGCTGCTGTCGGCGCCGTCCCTGTATCGCACCGAGCGGGGCCGCCGGCTGTGGGAGGACGCCGCACGGGCCAACATGTCCGCCGAACTGCGTGCGCTCAGCGACTGATCCCGGCGAGTACCCCGCACAGCGCCGCGACCGCGGACCCAAAGGCATGCTCGGCCGGTGTGCCGAAACTGACCACCACGCCGTCGCGCTCGGGGGTGCCCGGCCCGGCGCCGGGATGGCGCAGCATCGCCAGCCCGGACAGCGCGATACCGGCTTCCCCGGCGCGACGCACCACCTCGGCCTCGGTGCCCTCGGGCAGGGTGAGCAACAGATGCAGCCCGGCGGACACCCCGCTGACGCCCACACCCAGTGGTTCCAGCGCGGCCACCAGGCGGTCCCGGCGGCGCCGGTACATCAGCCGCATCCGCCGAATGTGTTTGTCGTAGCTGCCATGTGCGATGAAGTCGGCCATCGTCAGGGTGCTGAGCCCGTTGACATAGAACTGGTCACCGCCCATCGCCGCGAGCACGGCGTCAAGCAGATCGCCGGGGACCACCATCCAGCCCAGCCGCAGCACGGGGGCCAGGCTCTTGCTGGTGGAGCCGAGGTAGATCACCCGGTCGGGATCGCGGCCCTGTACGGCGCCGATCGGCTGACGGTCGTAGCGGAATTCCCCGTCGTAGTCGTCCTCCACGAGGTAGCCACCGGTGCGGTGTGCCCAGTCCAGTGCCGCGGTGCGCCGGGCCGGGTGCAACGGCACCCCGTGCGGGAAGTGGTGCGCCGGGGTCAGCAGTGCGGCTCGGGCGTCACCCGGCAGCGTGTCGACGACCGCACCGTGCTCGTCGACGTCGATCGGTATGGTCGAGATGCCCTGTGCGGCAAGGGCGTCACGGAACAGGAACAGGCCGTAGGCTTCGACGGCGAACGGTCCACCGAGGGCGCGCGCGAGGATCTCGACCGCATGCCGGGTCCCGGCGCAGATGACGATCTCGTCCGGGGTGGTGCGTACGCCGCGCACCCGGGCGAGGTATTCGGCCAGGGCCGTGCGCAATTCGATGCGCCCGCGTGGATCGCCCATCCGCAGAGCATCATTGGGGGCGGTCGCCATCATCCGGCGGGTGGACGCCAGCCAGGCGGCGCGGGGGAACTCCGCGACATCGGGTGAGCCGGGCATCAGATTGTGCAACGGGGTGCCGGGTGCGCCGCGCGGCCGGGTGGGCAGGGGAGTGGCGGCCCCGGTGTTGACCACCCAGGTGCCGGCGCCCTGCCGGGAGGCCAGCCAGCCCTCGGCCACCAGTTCGGCATAGGTGTCGGCGACGGTGTTCCGGGCCAGGCCCAAGTCGGCGGCCAGGGTGCGCGACGGTGGCAGCATCGTGCCCGCGGACAGTCGGCCGGAGCGCACGGCGTCGCGCAGTGCGCTCAGCAGCAGTTCCCGTGCCCCGCGCGCGCCCGGTGTGATGACCTCGCGCAGGTCCAGGTGTAGGTCTCTCGATCCCGGATCGGCCGGTTCGGAATTGGCCCATGAACTCACTATCGGATTGAACCATGTCGGTGGGTCTTTGCGGACCTAGCGTGGACGGCATGACACAGACACTCGAACACCCCACCGCCATCGACCGCGTGCAGATCTACAAGGTCTCCCCTGAGCTCTACGACGCCATGATGAAACTGTCCGGCGCATCTGCCAAGGATGTCGACCCGACCATCGGCGAGCTCATCAAGATCCGCGCCAGCCAGCTCAACCATTGCGCATTCTGCCTGGACATGCACGTCGCCGACGCGCGCAAACAGGGCGAGACCGAGCAGCGGCTGGCGCTCGTCGCGGCGTGGGAAGAGGCGGGCAACCTGTTCACCGAACGGGAGCGCGCCGCCCTCGAACTGACCGAGGCGATCACCGAACTGCACCACGGCCACGTGTCCGACGAGGTGTACGCGAAGGCCGCCGCCGTCTTCAGCGAGAAGGAACTCGCCCAGGTCATCGCGATGGCTGTCACCATCAACGCGTGGAACCGGTTCAACGTCGCGACCCGGCTGAAGGCGCCGCGCCGCTGAGCACCCGGACCGCCCGTGCAGGGGTGCACCGGAAAGCAGTCAGCTCCCCGGCGGTGCCGAGGAGCTGAGCCGGTGCGGGCACGACTGGCCCACACCCGGAGGTGGCTGTGGGGGTCAGGCGATCGCGTCGCGAATGGCCTGGCGCGCCGTTGAGACGCGGGCTTCGACGGCGTCACGAGCGGCCACCGCGGTGGCGTTGAACTCGCTCCACTCCTGGTCGATGGCGTCGCGCACATCGCCGCCCTTGCTGGCGACGGTGGCGACGCTGAAGGCGCCGTCGACGGCAGCGACCGCCAGGGAGCCCTGGGCGCGGACCAGTGAGCCCGCCACCTCGGCAGCGCCGGTGATGACGGCGTTGGGCAGGGTCGACTGCTGGCTGACGTAATGGCCGACGGCGGTGCGGATCCGGGTGCCCGCCTCGCTCACGGCGATCTGCACGGCGTCGCCGGTCTCGCCGAACGCGGCGGGCAGGGTGGCGCCGTCGCGAACGGCGGCGATCACCTTGGCCGGGGCTTCGACCAGGGCCGCGGTGGCGTCGGTGGTGGCCGTGACCAGCTCGCCGGACAGGCTGTGTCCGGCGGCGAGCTGACGCTCCAGGGTCTCGCGCACCTCCAGCACGCGGCGCTTTGCCGTGGCCTCGGCCTCGAATGCGGCCGCCTCGGCCTGGTTGAGCACTGGCACGATCTCGGCTTCGACGAAGCTCTCCGGGGCGGGTGTGGTGGTTTCGCCGTTGATGACGTCGGTCATGGCAACTCCTGGGAATCTGGAAAAGTCAGATGTGGGATGACCACCATTCAACGCGGCGCAGCCGAATCGTCGATTGCGCCAAGGTGAACTCCTAGGACTACACCCAGTACGGCACGCGGGCCCGGTACTGGCGCATGGCGATGGCCGCCATCATCCAGCCCAGCACGGTGAACACCAACACCACGATCCAGTGCCGTAGTTCCTGGTCGGCGCCCAGCAGCGGCGCCCGGACGATGTCGACGTAATGCAGCAGCGGATTGAACTCGATGATCTTGGCCCAGCCGCCGGCGCCCTGGTCGCGCAGTGTCTGGTCGTTCCAGATGATCGGCGTCATGTAGAACAACAACTGCACCAGACTGAAGAGCAGCGGGCTGATATCGCGGTACCGGGTGGCCAGGATGCCGAAACACAATGCCACCCATACGCAATTGGCCACCAGCAGCGCCAGGGCCGGGATGAATGTCAGGTCGGTCCACTTCCACGGCTGCGGGAAGATGATCGCGATGATCACGAAGATGATGATGTTGTGTGCGAACAGCAGGACTTGGCGCCACACCAGTCGGTAGACATGCACGCTCAGCGGGGTGGGCAGCTGTTTGATCAGACCCTCGTTGGCCACGAACACGTCGGCGCCCTCGATGATCGCGGCGTTGATCATGTTCCAGATGATCAGGCCGAGCGTCACATAGGGCAGATGCTCGGCCAGCTTCAGGTGGAACAACTGTGAGTACAACCCGCCCAATGCGACGGCCATGGTGCCGGTGGCGATGGTGATCCAGAACGGGCCGAGCACGCTGCGCCGGTAGCGCTGCTTGATGTCCTGCCAGCCCAGGTGCAGCCACAGCTCCCGCTTGCCGAAGCCGACCACCAGATCGGACCAGGCGCGGCTGAAGGTCTTGGATTGTGCCGCCGCATCGGTGAATGTCATCGGTTGCCTCTCCCGTCGCTTCCCTCGCCGGCTTTTCCCCCGTCGCTTCGCTCGCCTAGGTTCTCGAACCGTCCGAACCTCTCCTGCCGGCCCAACCGCCGCAGTCGCCACCACTCCCGCAGTCCCGCCGGGTCGCGCCGGGTCACCAGGAAATACCAGCCGAACCGCACCCACTCCTGCGGGATCAGCCGCCGCTGGCCGCGCTGGGACTGCACGTAGCCGCGGTTGCGGTAGGTGTAGAAGCGTTTGACGTCGTTGTCCGGGTACTGGGTGTGCATGCGCCCGCCGAGGATCGGCTTGAACTCGTCGGTGCCATACGGATGCAGGTACTTCGCCGCCAGGCACGTGCCGAACGCCAGGCCGGACAGGGCCAGCCGCCGGTGCAGGTCCACCTCGTCGCCCCGGATGAACAGCCGAAGGTCAGGTACCCCAACGGTTTCCACGGCCGCCGCGGAGAACAGTGCGCCGTTGAACAGCGAGGCGATACCGGGCAGCAGATCACCGGGACCTTCACGCAACTCCGAGACCCGCCGTCGCCACACCAGCCCGCGGCGCAGCGGGAAGGCCAGTCGTTCCGGTGCGTCCATATCGCACACCATGGGGGACACCTCGTCCAGGGAATGCGTTGCTGCACAGTCGAGTAGCGTGCCGAGTACAGAGGGGTCGGCCGGCCTGCCGTCATCGTCGGCGAGCCAGATCCAGTCCGCGCCCAGGGTCAGTGCGTGCAGCATGCCGAGGGCGAAACCGCCTGCACCGCCCAGGTTTCGGTGCGAACCCAGATACGTCGCCGGCATCGGCTGGCGCTCGACCACCGCGCGGACGCGGTCGTCGGCGTCGTTGTCGACGACGATCAGATGATCCGGCGCGCGGTCCTGGCCGCACACCGCGGCCAGGGACGTGGCCAAGGTGTCGACCCGGCGGTGCGTGACGACCACGGCGACAACACGCTCTTCGCGCGAGCGCTCATCGGCCACACGCTCTTCGCGCGAGCGCTCATCGGCCACACGCTCAGCCATCGGCGCGGGCATTCTCCTCGAGCACCTCACGCACATGCCGCGCGGCGTCCGGACCCTCGTAGGCGCCGACGACCTCTTCGATACCGCCGGTCATCTTGATGGTGCCGTGGTCCACCCACATCGCGGTGTCGCACAGCTGGGCCAGGAATTCGTTGGAATGGCTGGCAAAAACCAGGATTCCGGAGCGCGCCACCAGATCTTGGAGGCGTTTGCGCGCCTTGTGCATGAACTCGGCATCCACCGCGCCGATACCCTCGTCCAGCAACAGGATCTCGGGGTCGATGCTGGTGACCACACCCATCGCCAGCCGCACCCGCATACCGGTCGAGTAGGTGCGCAGCGGCATGGACAGGTAGTCGCCCAGCTCGGTGAACTCCGCGATCTCATCGACCTTGGCCATCATCTGCTTGCGCGTCTGACCCAGGAACAACCCGCGGATGATGATGTTCTCGAAACCCGAGATCTCCGGATCCATGCCGACGCCGAGGTCGAATACCGGCGCCACGCGCCCGGTGACGGTCGCCGAGCCGCGCGTCGGTTCGTAGATCCCCGACAGCAGCCGCAGCAGCGTGGACTTGCCCGCACCGTTGTGCCCGACCAACCCCACCCGATCGCCCATCTTCAGCGACAGCGTGATGTCCCGCAGGGCCTCGATGACCACGACATTGGATTCGTTGCGCCCGATCGCGCCACCGGCCTTGCCGAGGAACGCCTTCTTCAGCGAGCGCGACTTGGCGTCGAAGATCGGGAACTCGACCCACGCGTTGCGGGTCTCGATATGCGGATTGCTCATGCGATGAGGGCTACAGGTACTGCCCGGTGCCGGGGTGTCCGGGACCGCGCTGCTGGCCGGCCATTCCCGGCGGTAGCTGACGCATCTGCTCGAGCTGGGCCCGCGCGGCCATCTGCTGGGCGAACAGGGCGGTCTGGATGCCGTGGAACAGCCCCTCAAGCCAGCCGACCAGCTGGGCCTGTGCGATGCGCAGTTCGGCGTCCGAGGGCACCGAGTCGTCGGTGAACGGCAGCGTCAGCCGCTCCAGCTCCTCGCGAAGTTCGGGGGCAAGACCGTCCTCGAGCTCACGGATGCTGCTCTTGTGGATCTGCAGCAGCTTGGTGCGGCTGGCATCGTCGAGAGGTGCGGCGCGTACCTCTTCGAGAAGCTGCTTGATCATGGTGCCGATCCGCATGACCTTGGCGGGCTGCTCGATGAGGTCGGTCAGGGACTTGTCGTCCTCAGCGGTACCTGTGCTCGGGTCGCCCGCCAGGATCTCGATGTTGTCGTCGTCGGGATTGATCGTCATGGCCTTCCTGATACCCGTCCTCACCCGTTGGTCGGTGTCGATGGGGTGTCACCGCGCCACTCGTAGATGCGGGACTCCCCGTTGTCGTAGATCTTGGCCCACGACTTCGACTTGTCCAGTGACACTAGTCCGTCGGGCATCACGAACCCGCGCACGACCGGGGTGCTGGTCAGCACGTAGCGGATATTGAGCGCGTGCACGGCCTCGGCCACCCGCGGGTCGTGATCGGCGTCATCGGCGTAGGCCCAGAAGATGAACCGGTGGTAGCCGGGCCCCTGCTGCTGGGGATAGTCGTAGTGCGTCCACAGCGGATGCAGCCCCGCCACGGCGTACATCCAGGCGGTGCCGTCGGTGTTGGCATCCCCGATCATGGTGTCGCGCGCCCCCGGCAGCGCGGCCAGGTACGACATGGCCTCGAGATCCTTGTCGTCGATGATCACGTGGTCGTACTTGTCGCCGATCAGGAAGCGATGCCGCGGGAAGTAGTGCCAGGCACTGGTGAGTGCGACGGCGACCAGTACCGCGGCGGTCACCCCGTGCCACACCCGGGGTGTGCCGCGGTGGGCGAACCGGCGAACGGCGGCCACCGCCAGGGCGACCACGGTGTACAACCCGATGCCGGCCGCGGCGGTGAGCAGCATCGTCACCACGGCCGAAAGCCGGCGCGGGTCGCTGTAGAACAGGTCGCTGAACCGCCCGGTGAGGGTGCCGATGATGCCGCCGAACGGGGCCGACGAATGCACGATCGACACCACCAGCAGGCACCAGACCGCGAGCGGCCACCAGATCCGGCGGTACACCAGGATCCCGGCGCCGATGGCCGCGGCCAGGACGAGGAACCACTGGATCGGGAAGTCGTTGAGGTGGCGGGTGTGCTGCACGACGGCGTCGATGAGGCCGCGCTTCTTGCCCTCGTGGGTGACGAACGCGTGCCCGACGATGATCTCGGCCTGCTGCAGCACTCCGACGAACTGGGGAAGAAGCAGAACCAGTGCGGGCAGGCCGACGGCCAGCAGGGTGAGGAAATCGGCCAGCCGGCCGCGCACGGGGCGCAGCAGGCCGTCGAACAACCACCACGCGGCGACCAACAGCACGGCCACCACGCCACCGGTGATGTGGACGGAGAACACACCGATCACGGCGATGATCGCCAGCGGGATCCGGTCGCGGCGCCGCAGCGCCGAGATGGTCAGTGCCGCCGTGGGTACGGCCACGCCGTATGCGGCCAGATTGGGCATGGACGCGGTGTCGAATTCGACGTAGGGGACCGCGGTGAAGGATGCCGACAGAGCGGCCGCGGTGGCCGCGCACCCGGCGGTGCGCCATTGCCCAATCCCCGGGTCGCTACGCTCCTGCCCGCCGAACGTGGTCGTTCGGCGCAGTATCAGCCAGGTGAGACTGGCCGCGCTGACCGGGAACAGCCAGATCGAGGCGACGAGCGAGTTGATCGTGTACGCGGTGGTCGCCGCGGCGCCGCTGACCTGGCTGTAGATCGCGGCGAGCGCATGGAAGGTGGACGGGTAGTACAGCGCGTCGTGGGTCTCGACGTTACGCAGTTCCCCCATATGCGTCGGTGAGGCCTGGCCGGTGTCGAGGATCCAGCGGATGGTGTTGGCGTGCCAGACGGAGTCCCAGTTGCTGGGAATCGACTGCCAGTTCGGGAGTCCGCGCACCGCGGCGAACCAGATGAGCAGGGCGCCCAACACCACCCCGGCCGCCACCACCAGTGCAGGTCCGCGCTCTGCGGCGCGTTCCTCGGCGTCTCGGTCACCGAATCGGATGAGGAGCCGGCGCAAACCGAAAGTGATGCCGATCACAAGAATCAGGGCCACCAGGGCCGTCCAGACCATCCAGGGGATACCGACGGCGCCCATCGGCACGATGGCCAGTGCCACAACGCCATACGTCACCACGGGACCCACCGCCACGGCAGTCGGCCAGGTCAGGCCCGCCGTTCGTCCGACGATTGCTCCCGGGCACACCAGCAAAAGCAGGGCAATCAGCACCCCGAACGACAAGCCCACTGCACTAGTATGGCTGCCGAAGTGATCCGGCCCAGGACCCCGGCCCAAGACGCCGTGGTGCTCCCGGGCACTTACCGCAACTGTGTCTGTCTGCACGAATTGCAGACGCTCTAAGGTGGCTTGCATGGCTTATGACGTCGCTCGGGTGCGCGGATTGCACCCGTCACTTGGCGACGGCTGGGTGCATTTCGACGCACCGGACGGGATGCTGCTGCCCGACTCCGTGTCCACCACGGTGTCGACGGCCTTCCGTGGCTCCATGCCGATCGCATCCGGCCCGCATCCCTCCGCGCGACGCAGTGCCACTGTGCTGGCCGCCGCCCGCCAGGCCATCGCGGATCTGGTCGGGGCGAGTCCGGACGGGGTGGTGCTGGGTGCCGACCGGTCCGTGCTGTTGACCCTGTTGTCGGATGCGGCCTCGTCCCGGGTGGGGCTGGGGTACGAGGTGGTGCTGACGCGCCTGGATGACGAGGCGAACATCTCGCCGTGGTTGCGCGCGGCGAACCGGTATGGCGCCAAGGTCAAATGGGCCGAGGTCGATGTCGAGACCGGTGAGCTGCCCGGATGGCAGTGGGAGAACCTGATCACCAAGCCGACCCGGTTGGTGGCCATCACGTCGGCGTCCTCGACGCTGGGCACCCTCACCGACCTGGAACCGGTCACCAAGCTGGTGCACGCCAACAACGGGCTGGTCATCGTCGACCACTCCGCGGCGGCACCGTACCGGCTGATCGACATCGACGATATCGATGCCGACGTCCTGGCCCTGAACGCCGTCGCCTGGGGCGGACCGCCGATCGGCGCGTTGGTGTTCCGCGATCCGTCGGTGATCGACATGTTCAGCTCGGTGTCGCTGGATCCACACGCCACGGGCCCGGCTCGGCTGGAGATGGGCAACCATCAGTTCGGGTTGCTCGCCGGAGTGGTGGCCAGCATCGAATACCTGGCCTCGCTCGACGAGGCCGCGCAGGGCACCAGGCGCGAAAGACTCGGGGTGTCGATGGAGTCCGCGGCGGCCTACATGGACCGGCTGTTCGGCTACCTGCTGGCGTCGTTGCGCTCACTGCCGCTGGTGATGGTGCTGGGCAGCCCGGCCGAGCGCATCCCGGTGCTCAGCTTCGCGGTGCAGGGCGTGCCCGCGGAGCGGGTGCTGCAGCGACTCGCCGACAATGGCGTGCTGGCGTCGATCGATCCGAACTCGCGCGTGCTCGACCTCATCGGGGTGAGCGATGTCGGTGGTGCGGTCACCGTCGGATTGGCCCCGTACACGACGACGGCCGAGGTCGACCAGTTGGTCCGGGCGCTCGCCTCCCTAGGTTAAGACACCCGCAGCAACACCTTGCCGTGCACCTCGCCGGCGGCCAGTAGCGCATGGGCCCGTGCGGCCTCTTCGATCGGCAGCTCGGCGCCGATGATCGGCTTGACCTTGCCCGCGCCGATCAACGGCCACACGTTGGCGACCACCGCATCGACGATCGCGCCCTTGCCGTCGGGCCCGTCGAGCGGCCGGGACCGCAGCGCGGTCGCGATCACCCCGGCTCGCTTGCTCAGCAGCTTGCCGAGGTTGAGCTCGGCCTTGATCCCGCCCTGCATGCCGATGACGATGAGCCGGCCGCCGTCGGCGAGGGCGTCGATGTTCCGGTCCAGGTACTTCGCCCCCATGATGTCGAGGATCACCTCGGCTCCACCCGCGGCGCGCACCCGCTCGACAAAATCCTCCTCGCGGTAGTTGATGGTGATGTCGGCCCCGAGGTCCGCGCACACCGCCAGCTTCTCCGCGGAGCCGGCGGTCACGGCGACATGGCTGCCCAATGCGTGGGCAACCTGGATGGCATGCGTGCCGATACCGCTGGCGCCGCCGTGCACGAGCAGAAGCCGGCCCGGATCGAGATGGGCCGTCATCATCAGATTCGACCAGACTGTGCACGCCACCTCCGGAAGTGCGGCGGCCTCGTGCAGCCCGACGCCGTCGGGAACCGGCATCACCTGCTCGACCGGAACCGCCACGTACTCGGCATAGCCGCCGCCGGCCAGCAACGCGCATACCGGTTGCCCGACGGACCACTCGGTGACTTCGCTGCCCACTTCGGCGATCGTCCCGGACACCTCGAGCCCGAGTGTGTCGCTGGCGCCGGGAGGGGGCGGGTAGTTACCGGAAGCCTGCAGAAGATCGGCTCGATTCACGCCGGCGGCGGCCACGCGGATCACAACTTGACGGGTGTGAGCTGCGACGTCGGGAACTACTTGCATTGTCATACGTTCGGTTGAAACTGCAACGATGGCGCGCATTCGGACAACGTTACTTGTACCGAGAGCCTTACGATGACGCGATGGAGGGCACAATCGCCGGGCGGACAGCCAGCACGATGCCGGGTCTGGATATCGCTGAGCAGAGATCCTGGCAAAACTTCCTGGACTCCGCGCTCCGGCTTTACGCGACGTTGAATCGTTCCCTGGTGGACGCGCATCGGCTGACGCTCAACGACGTGCGTCTGCTCGACATCCTGGACCGTTCGACGACAGGTTCCGCGCGGATGGGCGACCTGGCGGAGAACCTGATGTCACTGCCCAGCAGGGTCACCCGGCAGATCCACCGTCTGGAGAAGCTCAAACTGGTCCAGCGGGTGGCCAGCCCGGAAGACGGCCGAGGGGTGCTCGCCACGATCACCGACGACGGGCGGGCGCTGCTCAAGGAAGCGTTGGAAACCTACGGTGACGGGGTGCGCACGCACTACCTGGGCCGGCTGTCGCGGCCGCAGATGGCTGCGGTGGGGGAGAACTGCCGCCGGATCAGCGCCGGCCTGCAGTCGGATGCGCCGCCCGCGAGGCTCGGCCGGGTCTAGACCCTTTACGCTTATCGGCGGTGGCGTGGCAGAGCGGCCTAATGCACTCGCCTTGAAAGCGAGAGTCGGCTAACACCGACCGGGGGTTCAAATCCCTCCGCCACCGCCACACTCTGCGGATCTCCGGGCTCATCGCCGAATAATGTAACGCGCGTCAATTAGTAGGGGATAATCGCGGCATGCCCAAGAAGTTTGCAGCGACCCTGCTCAGTATTGCCGCCCTGTCCGCAGTGCCCGCGGCGGTCGCCCCCATGGCCCAAGCCGATGTGTGCGGCGACGTCGGAGGCCGGCACGTCAGCGTCGGTGGCTGCACCCCGGGCATCGCCGGTGACGCCGTTGGTGCCGCCGTGGCCGTGGGAACGGCCGACGCGGTGGCGGGCGATTGGGCCCGCTACGGTTTCCCGGAGGGTTACGCGTACTCGCTGGTTCCCTCGTTCCCGGGAGAGGCGCCCTGCATCTCCCCGACGGGCCTGCAGTACTACACCCCCGGTAACGAGCCCTGCTACCTGCCTTAGTCGAAGTTCCCGGTCAGGTCGCGAACGCGTAGACATTCGATGAATGTGGCGGCGCCGATACGGGTGGGGAAGTGGTGGGCGAAAAGATCTGATCGACAACAGGATTCCGTCGTCTGTCAGAGCTTGCCTGTCCGTTCATCACAGCGCTCTGGCGTCTGCCTGTCCTGAGCGGTCTACCCGACCGCCTCGTGTGCTGCGGTGGACTCCTGGCGCCGCAGGGTGTCGGCGTAGCGGATCCATTCGGACAGGGACATCTCGGAGAGTCCGAGCGCCCGGGACGTGACAAGGCGGACGTTCTCATTGCGCATGTGCAGAAGCCAGGTGAGTTCCTTGTCGACCTTCTGGAAGTACCGGTCATCGGTGAAGTAGTCGACGCTGATTCGGAAGAATTGAGCGATCGACTCCATGATTTCAGCGGACGGATTTGTGCGTTGACCAGTGCGTAGTTGCGACAGATAGGGCGCCGAGATCCTTATTCCCTCACCGCGCAATTCCTTGACCACTTCATGAGAAGTGTGAGGGCCGCGCCCGGGTGGGTAGACGGCCTCAAACAGTTTGTTGAGACGGGCGGCGAAAGTTGTATTCATACCGTCCTGCCAACCTCCACGTCGCATGTGATGGCGGCCGTTCGGTGCGAACGACCGGGCTTCGGCTCCGCGCCATCCGCCGCGTGGCGAGTGGTAGCCAGCGAGCGGGTGGCGACGTTGCATCGGCTGGTCACGACCGACGATGCCGCTACCGAAACGAGTATCACGACACGAGTGTGTGCCGGGCCATATTGACGCGATCGTTACGCGCGTGACATGTTCCTTGGGAACGATCTTGATGTATGCACAGCAATATCGGACGGCAGTGCGAGCCGGACAATGTAACAGGTAGAACCATTGGAAGGACGCTTGGGTATGCAGCCAGCAATATTTGATGGATTGCCGCTGGTCATGTCAGCTATTTCGGTGGGGGCTATCCTGGTCAGCGCCGTGACATCCAAGCACCGACGTGCCGCCCGTACGCGGGGCGCCGGCGAGGTGTCACGTGCACACCTCGGCGCCGACGCTGTGAGCTACTGTCAGTGCACCCGTGATGATTGCTCGATGTGCCCCGCTCGTTGGTCGCTTTGAGCCGTGGCGTAGTCGCAGACGTGCGTCGGCAGACCGTCTGTCGATTGGCTCGATGACGCGGACCGGCCAGAAAGGGCGGCCGCGAATTATCGTGGGCAGGAATGGTCACCACATCGCTGACCCAGTATTTATTCTCCCGCGCCATACTGCTCACCGGTATGGATTGCGATAGAAGTCGAATCCAGACTCGGTATTCGGCCGAGTATAGAATTTTCCGGACCTGAGCCCAGCCGGTCCGACGCGCGGGTCGGTTGACGATCAACTCATTCACAGGCAAGTTGGCGTCATGTATCGGCTGAGCTCGCTCGCCGGGGCCGGTATCGGCGTCGGGCGCAAGCAGCGAGTGCGGCTGTTGCGAATCTATTTGAGCGCCACGACGTTTCTCTATGCATACGGCGTGGTGTTCACCTTGTTCCCGGTGCGCAGCGACATCGCCTACGGCAATCCGACGGGCGGCATCATCGCCATCCTTCTCGGGCTGGCGGCACTGACGCAGCTCGCGATCCAGTCGGAACACGTCATGTTCCCCACCGTGGCTGCGATCGCGGCGACCCCTGTGGTGATGGCCTTTCACGTCACGATGACCGCCGAGTATGTCTGTCTCATCGCTCCGATGTTCTTGGCGATGTATCTGCGGGCCTTCCACCCGCCCTACCGGGCGTGGATGCTGATCGCGGCGCTCACCGTGGCCTGTGTGGTTGCGGTCGCCCTTGCCCCCGCACCGCACGTCGGCGTCATCACGTTTCTCATCATCGTCGTCGCCATCACGGCAGCAGCCGAGTCCTTCGGTCTACTCATGCGCGCGATGTTCACCGCCGCATGTACCGACCCGATGACGGGCCTGCTGAATCGCGCTGGGTGGGAGATCGGAACCTCCGATCTGCTCAGGCATTTCCGGCCGACCATGTCGGTCTCGGTGGTGGTCGTCGCGCTGGACATCGATGGTCTGAAGACCCTCAACGACACACAGGGCCACCAAGCCGGAGACCGCCGCATCACCGACTATGCCCGCCAGTGGAAACAGCTGGTACCGCGCCGTGCTGTGTTGGCCCGCCTCGGCGGTGACGAGTTCGCCGTCTGCATCGCAGGTGAAGATCCCGGGGTCGTCAGGGATTTCCTCGACAGCGTCCGGACGACGACACCGTCGGTCAGCCTCGGAACGGCCACTGCGAACTTGTCCGGCGCCAACATCGCCACCCTGTATGCACACGCCGACGCCGCGCTGTACCAGAGTCGCGGTCGTCGCCTCCAAGGCCCTGACACCGTCGCGAACGGCTAGTCGAAAGCCCGGGCAGTCCGGGCGAATGCAGCACCAAATGACGGACGCACAGTGATAGTTCCGTTCATGGTGGAAGTGCGGGACGCGGTCCCGGCCGATGCGCTGGCCGTGGCTGAGACGCACGTCCGTTCCTGGCAAGTGGGCTACGCGGGACTGATCTCGCAGAAGTACCTCGACCGGATGCGACCCGAGGACAGGGCCAGTCGCTACAAGTTCGAACGAATGGACCCCGTCAACGGGCCCTACACACTGGTAGCCGTCGACGAGGGCGTCGTATGCGGGCATGTCACGCTGGGGCGATCACGGGAACGTGAGCACGACGAGTTCGGCGAGATCTGGTCGCTCTATGTCGATCCCGTGCACTGGGGATCAGGTGTGGGTAGCACCCTGCTGGCCGCCGCGTGCCGGCAGTTGAGCCAGGCCGGATACGGCGTGGCCTATCTGTGGGTGCTGTCGACGAACACCCGTGCACGACGCTTCTACGCGCGCGCCGGCTGGACCATCGAAGGATCCGAACGAACCGATTTCGTGGGCGGCAAGTACATCTGCGAGATCAAGTACGAATTGCGGGTCGACAGTCGCGAAACGACCCATTCCGCAGTCTGATCCGGTCCGTCGAGGCTACGTCGCGACGGGAACGTGTCGCCGGAGGAAAGCCAGGTAGTCGGAGACCGCGCGGTCGAAGTGCTCGCCGAAATAGATGTCGAAATGGCCGACCGGATACGTGTGCACTTCAGCACCGGATGCCCGGGAGGTCTGGCGCTCAGCGGTGCGGTTGGGGGCCACGGTATCCGGGTCACAGAGCGCGACGTAGACCGGGCAGCGGATGTCTTTGGTGTGCCGGCCGGGTGCGTAGAAAAGAACATCGAATGCCGAGCGTGCGGTGATCCTGTTGTCGAAGTCGGCATCCTCGGCACCCAGCGCCGTGATGCCGGGCAGCGCGTCATATGCACTCATGAACGACGGGACGCCTGGTCGTGCCGCAGAAGGCAGGTAGCGCGGCGCCGCGCCGCGGGCTGCACCGATGAGGTCCCGTACGGCGGCGCACGTGACTCGGACGCTGGTGAACGGATTGACAGCCAGGGCGGAGGCCAGACCGTCGGTGAACGGGCATTGGGCGATCGCGGCGGCGAGGCGGTGATCGCGCGCGGCCATGGTCAGCGAATGCCCGCCGCCGAAGCTGGTTCCCCAGGTGACCACCCGGTCGGCATCGATGCCGGGTAACGACCGGGCGAACGCGATCGCCGCCTCCCAGTCGGCCAACTGTCGGGGTACCGACAGCAATTGCCGTGGCAAGCCGGCACTGTCGCCGAAGTGGCGGTAGTCGAACACCAGGCATGCGTAGCCTGCGGCGGTGAAGCGCTGGGCATAGGCGTCCAGGTGCATGGCCTTCGTGCCACCGAGGCCGTGGGCCATCACGATGACGGGTGTCGGCGCGCCGTCATCGTCGGACTCCGGCCGGTAAAGCCATGCGTCGCAACGTTCGCCGCCGCTGGAAAACTCCGTGTTCTCACGGTTCTCACGCATTCGCCCTCACCGATCCCGGATCTTCCGCCGCCCGACAGTCTTCGACGGCACAATACTTGCCGTGCACAACAAGCAGGCCCTGCGGCCGCCTTTGGTGATCGCCGCGCTCGGCGTGGTGTTCGGCGATATCGGTACCAGCCCCATCTACACCCTCCAGACGGTCTTCAACCCCGGCGACCCGCATCCGGTACCGATCAGTGAGACACATGTCTATGGCGTGGTGTCGTTGATCTTCTGGTCGGTGATGCTCATCGTCACCCTCACCTACGTCAGTCTGGTGATGCGCGCCGACAATGACGGTGAGGGCGGCGTCATGGCGCTGATCACGCTGGTGCGCCGGTGCTGCCCGGCCGGGCATGAACGCAAGGCTGCGGTGCTGTCGGGGCTCGGTCTGTTCGGCGCCGCGCTGTTCTTCGGTGACAGCATGATCACCCCGGCCATCTCGGTGCTGTCGTCCATCGAAGGGCTGAAAGTGATTGAGCCCGAATTTGATAGGTGGGTCATCCCACTGACGGTGGTCATCATCGTGGCGTTGTTCTCGGTGCAGCGGCGCGGCACCGAGAACATCGGGCGGTTCTTCGGTCCGGTGATGATCGCCTGGTTCTCCGGGATCGGAGCGTGCGGGATCGGTGGAATCGTCGCTCATCCCGACATCCTGCGGGCGCTGTCGCCGACCTATGCCCTGGGGTTCATGGCCGGGCACTTCCACATCGCCTTCTTTGCGTTGGCGGCCGTGGTGCTCTCGGTCACCGGCGCCGAGGCGCTCTATGCGGATATGGGCCACTTCGGCCGACCCGCCATCGTCACGGCGTGGCTGGCGTTGGTGCTGCCCGCCTGTGTGCTGAGCTACTTTGGCCAGGGCGCGTTGTTGTTGGGTGACGAAAACGCCGTCAGCGCACCGTTTTTCCTTCTCGTCCCGGAGTGGGCGCGGATCCCGATGGTCGTGTTGGCCACCGCGGCGACGGTCATCGCCTCCCAAGCGGTGATCACCGGCGCGTTCTCGGTGGCCGCGCAGGCCGCCCAGCTCGGCTACCTGCCACGGCTGCGCATCGCCCACACGTCCGCGCAAGCCATGGGGCAGATCTATGTGCCGTGGATCAACGGGGTGCTGATGGTGGCGGTGTTGACGCTGGTGCTGGCGTTCCGCAGTTCGGCGGCCCTGGCGTACGCGTTCGGTATGGCGGTGACCGGGACGATCACCATCACCACGCTGCTGTTCCTCTACCAGGCCCGGGCCCGCTGGCATACGCCGCTGTGGATTGTGGTGGTCGGTGGGGGCGCGCTGCTGGTCGTCGACCTGATGTTCTTCGCCGCGAACCTCACCAAGCTGGTGCACGGCGCGTGGCTGCCACTGCTGATCGCGATCGCCGCGTTCACGGTGATGGTCACCTGGCAGCGCGGCCGAGATGTGGTGACCAAGGCCCGCGAAGAGGCCGAGGGACCCCTGCAGGACTTCGTCGACAAGCTCGTCGCGGACCCGGCGGCGACGGTGCGCATCCCCGGCACCGCGGTGTTTCTCAACCGGGGCGGCGAGACGGCCCCACTTTCCATGCGCGCCAACGTCGAACACAATCACGTGCTGCACGAGCACGCCGTCATCATGTCGCTGGACGTCCAGCCTGTGCCCCGTGTCCCTGACGATCAGCGCATCACGCTGGACAACCTGGGTTACACCGATGACGGGATCAGCTTCGTCAGCGCCAAGTTCGGCTATATGGAACGGCCGGATGTGCCTGCGGCACTGAGACTGGTCGAAGAACACCCGTCGATGGAGGCGCCGCTGTCGGTCGATGATGCGACGTACTTCTTGTCGAAGCTGGAGCTGACTCCCGGTGACGCGCCCACCATGGCGCCCTGGCGTAAGCGACTGTTCATCGCGACCTCCTACATCACCGCCGATGCGGCTGGCCATTTCGGGCTTCCGCTGGACCGCACGGTGATCATCGGCTCGCGTATCGAGGTGTGACGGTGGACGGTGCGGCGGAATCTGCCGTGACCGCAACGGGTTATGGCAGCACTGTCCGCATCAGCATCACGTTGTAGTCCGACCATAGGGAGAGGTTGTAGTACAACACTTTTCCGGTCGACCAGGGGTGCAGGAACGGAGCGTAGATACCACCGGGGAATTCCGAGTGCGACACCAGCATGGCCTCCGGACCCCACGGCCCCTGCGGGGCGGGCGCCGTACGCATCACCACGTCGTTGAGCCCGTTGCAGTAGAGCGCCACGTACTGCTTGAGGTACGAGTTGTACTGCGCCGACATCTCGCCCAGCGGACCCGGGATCACCACGGTGGCCGCCCCCGGATTCCCGGGAACCCAGGCATTGCTGTCGGAATTCCAGTATTCGTACTTGGTCACGTCCGGCACGTTGGCCGGTTGCACCCGTGCCACATATGCCGAACCGCCGCGGCCCGGTGGCGTGCCGAACGAGTAGAGGTAACCGTCGCCGGGTCCGGGCTTCATGAAGGCGCCCATCTGGAAGTTCTCGTTGCCGGGGGTGTAGGCGACGCGATCGGTGCTGTCCGGTGCGGCGGGGCGGATGCTGGTGGGATACACACCCCAGTGCTCGCCGTTGTCCGGCGAGACGGCGACGCCGGAGAAGTTCGTCGACCACCGGCCGTCGGCATCCCAGTTCTTGATCGACATGAAGTTGACGTACTGGTTGTTTCCGACCGAGATGCCGGCGGTCGGGATGATGCCCTTCTCCACGGGCGCCCAGTCGATGCTGTTGATGATCTGCTTGGCCAGCCCCGGCCGCCACGACGGTGCACTGGATGCCGCGACGGAGTCGGTCAGGGAGGTGTCCTGGCTGCGCATCAACACGTTGTAGCGCCACTGCTTCTGGGGGGTGCTGCAGTAGCCGTAGGTGTCGCCGAAGGCCATCAGCACCTGGTGGTTGGCGGCATTGCCGTTGTCCCACATGATCCCGAGATCGGTTCCGGTGATCGAGTACTTGGCAATGGTGTTGTTGGAACTCTCCGGGCCGGTCACCCATCCGATCAGCGAAGTGCCCGGCGCGGGCATCGGCGCCGCCGCGGGTGCCGGAGTGGCGGCGGGCGCGGGCGTGGCCGTCGGTTTCGGGGTGGGGACCACCGCGGCCTGCTGCTGGATCTGCTGAGCCGGTGTCAGCGCGCTGAGGAGGGACCGCGTCAACTTGCCCAGGCGCGGCAGTGGGGCGTTGTCGTTGGCGCCGGCGGGTCTGTGTCCCATCGGCGGCCCGCCTGCGCCGGGGCTGGGCAGCGCAGCCGTGCCCGCCGGAGGTTGCGCCGCAGCCGCGGCTCCAGTGCAGGGCTCGGCCGAGACGGGTGCGGCCACGCCGATCGCGACACACAGCCCGGCGGTGGTCACGGTGGCCACCGAGAGGGAGGCAATTCGACGACGCCGCGACATGTCACACCTTTCAGGGGCGGACGCCGAGTAGACGTCAGCACTTGTACAGCTGCGACGCTAGTGTCCTGTGGTGCTCATGTGGCTACCGGTGCGCGGATGGATACCTATCCGTGACCGTGTCGCGACTCACGTCGGTGTAATTCGCCGACGCACGCGAAAGGTGTTCACTCGCCGGTGAATTGGGGCGGCCGCTTCTGGAACATCGCGGTGACCGCCTCGGCCAGGTCCTTTGACGGGAGGAAGGCCGAGTTCCACGCCGCTACGTATCGGAGGCTCTCGGAGACCCGGGCGATGCGCTGCTGATCGAGGACATCCTTGACTCCGGCCACGGTCAGTGGCGGGTTGGCGGCTATCTCGGCGGCGGTGGCGTGCGCGGCGGCCAGGGACGCCTCGGCGTCCTCGTACACATCGTTGACCAAGCCGATCTTCTCCGCTCGCGCGGCGTCGATGTCCTTGCCGGTCAGAACGAGCTCGCGGAGATGCCCTTCCGACAGGATCAGCGGAAGCCGGGCCAGGCTGCCGACATCGGCGACGATCGCCAACTTGGTCTCGCGTACCGAGAACTTCGCGTCGGCGCTGGCGTAGCGGATGTCCGCGGCGCTGATCAGGTCGACTCCGCCGCCGATGCACCATCCGTGGATCGAGGCGACGGTGGGGGTCCGGGCATCGGCGACCGCGGTGATGGCCGCCTGCATCCGCTGCAGCTTCGTGTGGAATTCGGCGCGGGCCTTGGCGCCGGCATCCAGTGCGGGCAGGGTGGCGCCCATGGCCGGCAGATCAAGCCCGTAGCTGAAGTTCTTCCCGGACCCGGTCAGCACGATCGCGCGCACCTCGGGGTCGGCGTCCAAGGTGCCGAACACCTCGGGCAACTCGTCCCAGAAGGCCGGGCCCATGGCGTTGCCCTTACCCGGCCCGATCAGCGTGACCCGCGCGACGTGGTCGGCGATATCGACGGTCACCGATTCGTAAGCAGTACCCATGTCGATGAGGCTAACTCGCTACGGGACCGGGCCTCCCATCAGCACCTCGTTGACGGTGCTGCCGGTCAGGAACTGACACATCGCGTCGGTCAGCGACTTGGCCATGTCGATGTTGTCGGGGCTTATCGTCGACTGGTCCTGCTGCAGGATCGCGTTGATCACGGCCTTCTGCGTGGCCGCGTCCAGGTCGTTGTAGTCACCGCAGGTCATCGTGAGCGCGTCCGGCGGCGCCGGCACGTCGGGCACGGTCGACCCGCGCGGCGTGCGGGTGCGCGTGGTGGACGGGGCCGAGGTGCTCGGTCTGGACTTTGTGGTCAGCGCCGGGCCCGGTTCGGTGGTCATCGCCACCGAACCGTCGGTGGTGCGCGCGCAACCGGCCAACAGCACCAGCGCCGCCAGACCGGTTGCCGCCAGGGCCCGTTTCACGGTCAGACGCGTTCCAGATAGAAGTACAGATACTTCGGGCCGGCCGCGGTGTGGTCGATGGCGCCCTTGCCGTTCATGATGCCCAGTACCGCCCGCTCGTCGATCACCTTGAAGTGATCGTGCACCGGCCGGCCGTCGTAGACCATCGAGGCCGTCGTCTCACCGCGGAACTCCTCCAGCCACAGGCTGGCTTCACCGTTCATGGCCTCGGTGTTGGAGAACTTGTTGCCGTCGGCGTCCAGGCAGACGAGCGGTTTGGCATCGTCGGCGGAGTGGAAGGTCTTGCCGAACCAGTTGAGTCGCTTCATGAATCCGTTGGCCCGGTGTCCGGTCTGGAATTCGCCGCCCTGCCATTCGCCGATCATGAACTCGATGCTGGCCGGCGGCAGGGTCGCCCAGAACTCGTCGAGTTCGGTCTCGTCGATCTGACCCCCGCGTTTCTTGAGCGCGTCGAAGACGTTGCGGTGGGTCACTTCTGTTCTCCTCGGGACGAGATCCACTCGCGGGCGAACGCCAGGAAGGCGTCGTTCTCATGCGGAGCGGCGACGGTGACCCGTACCCCGTCCTGCCCGTACGGGCGCACCACGATGCGGCTTTCGGCTGCGGCGTTGACGAATTCGTCGGTCTGACCGGGCAGCGGCAACCAGACGAAGTTGGCTTGTGAGGGTGCCACGTCGTAACCGGCGTCGCGCAACGCAGCGCTGACCCGGATCCGTTCGGCGACCACCTTGTCGGTGCGGGCCAACAATTCGTCGGCGGCGTCCAGGCTGGCAATGGCCGCGGCCTGGGACACCGTCGTCGCGGTGAACGGCACGTACACCTTGCCCAGGGCGGTGACGATATCGGGATCGGCCACCGCATAGCCAACACGCAGCCCGGCCAGCCCGTACGCCTTGGAAAAGGTGCGCAGCACAACGACATTCGGGTGGTCTCTGACCAGCGCCAAACTGTCGGGGAGCAGACCGTCGCGGATGTACTCGACGTACGCCTCGTCGATGACGATCAGGATGTCCGACGGCACCGCGGCGACGAACTCGGCCAGCTCGGCCGGGTCCACCACCGTGGAGGTGGGGTTGTTCGGGTTGCACACGAAGATCAGCCGGGTGCGCTCGGTGACCGCCGCCAGCATGGCGTCCAGATCGTGGGTGTGGTCCTTCAGGGGCACCGCGACCGGGGTGGCGCCCGCGGTGCGCACCTGCAGCGGGTAGATCTCGAAACTGCGCCAGCCGAACATCACCTCGTCGCCCACCGAAGCGGTGATCTGGATGAGCTGCTGGCACAGGCTCACCGAGCCGGCGCCCACCGCGATGTTCTCCGGGGCGAAGTTCACATGCTTGGCCAGTCGCTCGCGCAGATCCTGGTAGCCGTTGTCCGGATACCTGTTGATGCCGGCGGCGGCGGTGGTGATGGCCTCGAGCACGCCGGGCAGCGGACCGTCCACGGTTTCGTTGCTGGCGATCTTGATGGCGCCGGGCACCGTACGGCCCGGCGTGTAGGCCGGAAGGTCGGCCATTTCGGGGCGCAGGCGGGCGGTCACCCAGCCATTCTAGGGGTGCGGCGACGGCTGTCCGATGTCGCGCTTTGCCTTCCGCGGTCCGGCCTGTGTAATCTGTGCGCTCGGCGGTTCCGGGGGTCCGGTACCCTCAGATCGTTCAGGAGGCGTGCCAGAGCGGCCGAATGGGACTCACTGCTAATGAGTTGTCCGCCTTAAAGCGGACCGGAGGTTCAAATCCTCTCGCCTCCGCCGAACAACTGAATAGTTCGACCGTGTAGTACTAATAAGCACGGTTACCAAGCGCCCGTAGCTCAACGGATAGAGCATCTGACTACGGATCAGAAGGTTAGGGGTTCGAATCCCTTCGGGCGCACCACGTTTTTGTATGACGTTTTTCACCGGCGGTCGGCATGCCGGCTCGCAAACACGAAGAGCATCGCTCACCGTGTCGCCACGTACGCGCCGGCCATGCCTTCGGACATCTGGTAAGCCCAGCTGGGACCCCTGCCTCGGGTCCGTTCGGCGGTCGCAAGCCGAGGTCCGCGATGGTTTCCAGCAATGAGCACATCCGGGCCGGCGTTACGGTGGTTCCGTGCGCCTGCTCCTCCTCGCAGATACCCACGTGCCCACGCGTGCGAGAGAGCTGCCCACCGCGGTCTGGGACGAGGTGGATTCCGCCGATGTGGTGATCCACGCCGGGGACTGGATCTCGCCGGGGTTGCTGGACCAGCTGGAGGCACGGTCACGCCGGCTGCTGGCCTGCTGGGGCAACAACGACGGTGACGAACTGCGCACCCGGCTGCCCGAACGTGCCGACGCGACGCTGGAGGGGCTGCGGTTCACCGTCGTGCACGAGACCGGGGCCTCGGCCGGGCGCGACGAGCGGATGGCGCGCCAGTACCCGGATACCGATGTGCTGGTGTTCGGGCACAGCCACATCCCCTGGGACGCCACCGCCTCGACCGGGCTGCGCCTGCTGAACCCGGGCTCACCCACCGACCGGCGACGCCAGCCGTTCTGTACCTATATGACTGCGACGGCGGCGAATGGCGCGCTCAAGGACGTCACACTGCACCGGTTGTAGTGGCAGGCTGTGGGCATGGAGCAGAAGCCGCCCATCGCTACCATCTCCGCCGCCAATCGCGCGCACCGCAGCAGTCTGCCGTTCGAGGACACCCGCGATTTCGAGAACGCCGATCGCGGGTTCATCGGGGCGCTGGAACCGTGTGTGGTGACCGCCGCCGATGGGCGAGTGGTCTGGAACAACGACGCCTACGGGTTCCTGGCAGCAGAGGCCCCCGACACCGTGCACCCGAGCCTGTGGCGGCAATCGCAGCTGTGCGCCAAACA